>JBCBKN010000172.1:0-9039 GCA_038521775.1 Pseudomonadota bacterium
GCGCTGAAATAGAGCAGCGCCCCGGTCTGCGGATCGCGCGGCAGCTGCGCTGAATGGGCGAGCTGGAAGAGCAGGTTCTCCAGATTGACGTTCAGGCCAGTGCCGTTGAGGTCGCTGCGCAGGATCTCCAGCCGTTCCAGAAACGTTTCATGAAGCGGCCAGCCGGCGAGCCCGAGGCTCAGCCCGCCCAGCGCGCCCCCGATCAGAGCAAAACCGCCCAGCGTCCTCCACCGCCGCTCGGCCAGCCACCAAAGTGCAAGCAGCGCCGGGTAGAGCTTGATCGCCGCGGCAAGGGCCAGCGCCGCGCCCCCCATAATCGGAACCGGCCCGGCATATCGCATCGCAAGCAGGATCATCAGACCGACCACGATTTGCGGCTGGCAGTGATAGAGGGTCAGCTTGCCCTCGATCACCACAAGCGTGGCGGCCAGCATGCCCGCCAGCCACAACGCGCGCGGGCCCGGCGGCGCGCTCAACCGAATGGCGGCAAGCGCGCTGAGCCCGATGCAGAGCGCGCCCAGCGCATAGCTCAGCCGAAACACCGTCTCTGCCGGGACCGATGCAGGGATTGCCGAGGCAAGAACCGCCCATAGGGGTGGGTAGACATAGGGATAGGTCACTTGGCCGGCCAGGCCCTGTGCCTCCAGCACCGCTTGCCAGGGCGGATGCTCGGTGACAAAACTCGCCCCCTCGCCAAGATAGAGCGCGTCGATCTCGCCGGCCCTGAAAAGCTGCCCGGCGATATAGGTCGACATCAGGTCGGGCGGGGCGTGCGACCACCAAGTCGCAACCACCAATGCCACAAAGCCGCCCAGCACCAGCTGGCACAGCCGGCTGTCCCAGACCGCCGGAACCGGGCCGCGGTAAGCCCGCGCATCTGCCCGCGCATCTGCCCGCTCATTGGCCCCCGCATTGGCCCCTGTATCGGCCGCCACATCGGCCCGCTCATCGGCGCCCGCATCGGCCCGCTCATCAGCCGGGGCATCGGGTCCCGCCAGCCCCGGCGTCGGATCGGTCACCTTGCCTTTCAGTGGAGCGGCCATGGGCGCCGCAATGGTCCCAGAAAGTGAAACTGGCAAGGCGCAATTTGGGCAGTTCGGGGATGCCGCGGCACAGCCCTTTCGCAAACGGGGCGCCTGCGCGCGGCCCGCGGCGTTCGACCTCGCGCAATGCGGGCATTGACCTCTCGTTTTTTGCATCCAGCCGTGGCACATCAGGATCTGAGCGCGCCCGGGCGCCGAAGCAGTCGTACAATTTGAAAGGAAGCATTGTGGCGGTTGGTGCCGATCCCTTTTTGACGTCCGCCGCAGTGTTCCTCGGTGCGGCCGTCGTGGCTGTGCCGCTCTTCAAGCGCCTCAAGATGGGGTCGGTGCTGGGCTATCTCGCCGCAGGAGCGGTGATCGGCCCGTTCGGCCTGGGATTGATCCGCGAAACCGAGACGGTGCTGCACACGGCCGAGTTTGGCGTGGTGCTCTTGCTTTTCGTGATCGGGCTGGAGCTCAAACCCGCGCGGCTGTGGCGGCTGAAGGGCGATATCTTCGGCCTGGGGCTTCTGCAGGTCGGGATCACGGCGGCGCTGTTGTTCCTGATCTTCTGGCAGGTCGGGCTGGGGCTGGAGCCTGCGATCATGGCGGGTGCGGCACTGGCGCTGTCCTCCACGGCCTTCGGCATCCAGATCCTGCGCGAAAAACGCGCGATGGCCTCGGCCTATGGCAACCGCACCTTCGCGATCCTGCTTTTTCAGGACCTTGCCGTCGTGCCGCTCCTGGCGCTGGCGGCGCTGCTGGCCCCGGCGGCGGGCGAGCGGATGTCGCTGGGCGATGTCGCGATTGCGCTGGCGGTGCTGGTCGGGCTGGGGGTCGCCCTGCGCTTCGGGCTGCGGCCGGCCTTCAACCTGATCGCGCGCACCCGCACCAATGAGATCTTCACCGCCGCGGCGCTGCTGGTGGTCGTGGGCTCGGCGCTGATCATGGATCTGGTCGGCCTCTCCATGGCGCTGGGCGCGTTCCTGGCCGGCGTCCTGCTGGCCGAAAGCGAGTTTCGCTATCAGCTTGAAAGCGATATCGAGCCGTTTCGCGGCCTGCTGCTCGGCCTTTTCTTCATGAGCTTCGGGATGACCGTCGACTGGTCGCTGGTGCTGGCCAATTGGTGGATCGTCGCGGGCGGCGCGCTGGGCCTCTTTGCGCTCAAGGCCGTCATTCTTTTTGGTCTCGCACGTGCCTTCGGGTCCGACAATCCCGACGCGCTGCGCATTGCTGCGACCATCGGGCAGGGCGGCGAGTTTGCCTTTGTGCTGCTCTCGATCTCGGAAGGCTCGGGCGTCATGAGCGGTGAATGGCCGTCGCTTTTGTCGGTGATGGTCACGGGCTCGATGGTGGTCACGCCGCTGGCCGTCGCCCTTGCCGATCGCTATGCGACCCGGCGCGACGATGCCGATATGGACGGCATGAAGGAAGCCAGCGAGGCGAGCCCCGCGCGGGTGATCATCGCAGGCTTCGGGCGGGTCGGCCAGGTCATCGCCCGGATCCTGAGCCTGCGCGGCTATGAAATCACCCTGATCGACAACTCGCCCCGCCGGATCCAGATGGCCGGGCGCTTCGGCAATCAGGTCTATTACGGCGATGCCACCCGGGTCGATGTGCTGACCTCGGCGGGTGCGGGCGAGGCCGATATCATCTTTCTGTGCATCGATGACCGCGACGGCGCGCGCGAAGCGGTGGCCAAGCTGCGCGAGCGCTTTCCCGACACGATGATCTATGCCGACACCTATGACCGGTTTTCTGAACTGGAAATGTGGGAGGCGGGGGTCGATCTGGCGGTGCGCGAGACCTTTGAGACCTCCATCGCCCTCGCCCGGGCCGCCCTGGTCGAGCTTGGCGACGGGCAGATGGCCGATGAGGTGATCGAGGAGTTCCGCCGGCTCGACAGCGAGCGGCTGACCCAGCAGGCCCTGGAACGCGACGCGTCGCTGGAACGGATGCGCCGCCGCTATCAGGTCGAGGAAAGCGGGGAATAGCCCTGGCGACGGGGCACGGGTGACGACGGGCCTAGGGGTCGGGCAACCGGCGTGCCGGCGCAAGCGCCAGGGCCAGGAACGTGCCGGCCGTAAAGGCGACCCCGAGCAGCGTTGCGTCAGGGCCGATTTCCACGCCAAAAAGGATGTAGAACGGCAAGAAGACCAGTGCCGTCAGCCCAAGCAGCAGCAGGGCGCCTGCGCGGCCGTAATGCTCGGGCAAGAGCTGGACGGCAAAAAGCGGGATGAAGAGGTAATAGGCCCAGCCGATGGGGCTTGCCAGAACCGCCAATGCGGCAAGCGCGGGCAGCAGAACCCGCCGGCGCCAGATCGGGCCGGCCGTGCGGGCCCGCCATCCCATCAGCACCAGCCCGGCAACAAGCAGCAGCGGACCGCCGATGCGTGCGGCCGGATGCGGATCGGTCACGGCGGTCCAGGGATCGGCCGAGGCCGGATCGAGCCAGCCCAACAGGCTGGCCAGGCTGTAATTCCAGGCAGCCGGGAACACGCCGGCAGAAAGCGTCCGCGCCTGGTCAAGAAACGCCGCGTTCAGTGCCGGATCGACAAGCGCCATGTTGAGCGCGAGCATGCCGCCTCCGGCCAGGGTTGCCCCGGCCAGGGCCCGCCAATTCCCCTCCTGCAGCCAGATCAGCCCGAACAGCACCGGATAGATCTTGATCGCCGCCGCCAGGCCCAGCGCGGCCCCGCCCAGCCAGGGCCGCCCATGCGCCGCACGCTCAAACCCGGCAAGCAGCAGAAAGGTGACCAGAAGCTGCGGCTGGTTGTTGACCAGCGACGTCGTGCCCATGGTGCAGACCGTGGCCAGGAGCAGACAGCGCAGCGTCCAGGAGACCGGGCCGATCCGCGGCCGCCACAGCCGCCAGGCCAGCAGAGGGCAGAGCGCAAAGAGCGGGATCTGGAGCAGGAGTGCGGCATTGGAGAAGCCGCGCATGTCGAGAACCCCGCTCAGCGGTGCCGTCATGACCGCCCAGATCGGCGGATAGACATACGGGTAGGCGCAAAACGCCCCGCAATCCCAGGGCTCGGACAGGGCCAGCCAGTCCGGATGCGAGGTCAGCGGGAATGTGTCGAGGGCGACTGCATAGACCAGATCCGGCCGGTCCTGGGCCAGGAAATGCCCGGCCATGTAAAGCGCGTTGAGGTCGTAATGCAGCCCGTTCCATTGCCAGGAGATTACGAAAACGGCCCAGACCGCGGCGAAGGCCAGGGCGCGCCGCATGCCTTTTCGCTCGAGCGCCGAGGTCGCGTGGGTCATCTCCATACCGTCCGGATAGCGGCGGAAGGTGATGAAAATTTGGCAAGTGATCGGTCGATCTTGCGGGGTCGGGTTCAGCCCCAGGCCTGTAGCTCAGCGCGCAACAGGACCTGCAAAGACGCCGCAAATCACCGGCGCTGGAGGTCTAGGGTGCCCAAATCGAAGGCGCCTCACCTGATGCGCCCCTTTCATTGACAGGCACCCCACCCGACGCGCCCCATACGATGACAGGCGCCTCACCCGACGCGCCCCATAGGATAACGGGCGCCCCGAATGGCGCGCCCGTCCCCTCACGTGATCGTCAGCGGATGAAGGAGCCGTTCTGCAGCTCGGCAATCGCCTGACGGATCTCGGCCTCGGTGTTCATCACGATCGGCCCGTACCAGGCCACCGGCTCGCGGATCGGCTTGCCGGAGACGAGCAGGAAGCGGATGCCCTCCTCGCCCGCCTGCACCGAGATCTCGTCGCCCGCATCAAAGAGCACCAGGCTGCGCCCGCCCGTGGTCTGGCGCAGCTTAAGCTCGGTGCCGTCGGGCAGCTCCTTCTCGGTCAGCACCCCGAACGGGTCGGAGGCCTCTGAAAACCGCCCCGATCCCGCGAAGATATAGGCAAAGGCATGCCGCTCATGCTCGACCCGGAAAGTGCGGCGATGCCCCGGCGGGACCGAGATGTCGAGCACCCGCGGGTCGGCCGCAACCCCGTCGACCGGACCGCGCACGCCCGCATGATCGCCACAGATCACCCGGATCGAACTGCCCTGATCATCGTCGGACAGAACCGGGATCTCGGCACCCGACACATCCTGATAGCGCGGCGCCGTCATCTTCAGATCGCGCGGCAGATTTGCCCAGAGCTGGAAGCCATGCATCCGCCCCCGCCCGTCGCCGGCCGGCATCTCCTGATGCAGGATCCCGCGCCCGGCGGTCATCCACTGCACATCGCCCGGCCCCAGAATGCCGCTGTTGCCCAGGCTGTCGGCATGGGCGACCTCGCCGGCCAGCACGATCGAGATGGTCTCGATGCCGCGATGCGGGTGCCAGGGAAAGCCCTTGACGTATTTGTCGGGATCGTCGTTGGAAAAGTCGTCCATCATCAGGAACGGATCGACCCCATCGACCTCGCCATGGGAAAAGACGCGGTGCAGTTCGACGCCCGCACCTTCCATGGCCGGACGGGCCTTGCGGATCTCTCGTACTGGTCGCAAAGACATAGCTGAGCCTCCTTCTGCTCTGTTCGGAGCTTAGATCGCGTCTCGCGGCCGGCAAATCATCACCCTGCGGCCACACTCAGTGTTTCCAGTTCTGCGTCAGTCCCGGCATCTGGGCCGTATTGACTTTCGCCCCCGCGCAGCCACCGCTTGAAGTCGGCCCGGTGCTCGGCCATGTCTTGAAGCGCCAGTGAGGGGGAGTGACGCGCATGGGCCTAAAGGTCGCCATTCAGATGGATCCGATCGGGCCCATCGACATCGATGCCGACAGTTCCTTTCGCATTGTCGAGGAGGCCCAGGCGCGGGGCCATTCGCTGTTTTACTACACGCCCGACAGGTTGAGCTGGCGCGACGGGCGGGTGCGGGCCACGGGCTGGCCGCTCACCGTGCGGCGGGTCAAGGGCGATCATTTTACCCTAGGCGCGGAAACCGAGGTGGATCTGGCCGATTGGGATGTGGTCTGGCTGCGCCAGGATCCGCCCTTTGACATGGGCTATATCACCACCACCCATATTCTGGAGCGGCTGAGCCCGGGCACCCTGGTTGTCAACGACCCGTTCTGGGTGCGCAACTATCCCGAAAAGCTGCTGGTGCTGAATTTCCTCGATCTGACCCCGCCGACGTTGATCGCGCGCGATCTTGCAACCCTGCGGGCGTTCAAGGAGGAACATGGCGATGTGATCCTCAAGCCGCTTTACGGAAATGGCGGCACGGGGGTGTTCAAGCTGGCGCATGGCGACAGCAACCTCGCCTCGCTGCATGAGCTCTTTTCCTCGATCAACCGCGAGCCGCTGATCTGCCAGAAGTTCCTGCCCGCCGTCGAGAAGGGCGACAAGCGGGTGATCCTTGTGGATGGCGAGGCGGTCGGGGCCATCAACCGGGTGCCGCAAAAGGGCGAGGCGCGGTCGAACATGCATGTGGGCGGGCGGCCCGAGAAAATCGCGCTCGACGATCGGGACCGCGAGATTGCCGCCCGGATCGGCCCGCTTTTGCGCGAGAAAGGCCAGATCTTTGTGGGCATCGACGTGATCGGCGGCTATCTGACCGAGATCAACGTGACCTCACCCACCGGCATCCAGGAGCTGGAGCGGTTTGACGGCACCAACACTGCCGGGCTGATCTGGGAGGCGATCGAGCGGCGCTGCGCGCAATGAGGCAAAGCCTGCGGCTTCGCGCGCTGATTTGGGGGCTGCGCAGCTTTGAAAAGCCCTATCTGGCGCGGGAAACCGATGTGTCGCGGGCACGCCGACGGCTGCGCTTTGCCGCGCGGTTTTTTCTCGCGCCCCGGGGGGTGCCCTGGCGGGAGATGCGGCTGGGGGCCTTGCGCGCGCTCGACATCGGGCCGCCGGCCGATCACACATTCTCGGTGCTGTTGTGGTTTCATGGCGGGGCCTTCGTACAGGGCGCGCCCGAGACGCATCGCAAGCTGGGCCAGGCGCTGGCGCGGCATTGGAAAGTGCGGGTGATCCTGCCCGAATACCGTCTGGCGCCGGAGCATCCCTTTCCCGCGGCCTGGGAGGACGCGCTGGCGGCCTATCGGGCGCTGGTCCAGGAACTGCCGGTCGATCGGATCATTCTGGGCGGCGACAGTGCCGGCGGCGGGCTTGCCTTTGCGCTCATCCCGATGATCCGCGCGGCGGGTCTGGCAATGCCGGCCGGTGTGGTTGGGATCTCGCCCTGGGCCGACATGACCCTGGAGAGCCCGACCCTGGCGGCCAATGCCGCGGCCGATCCGATGCTGCCGGTCGACCGCATGGCCGAGATCCGCGATATGGTGCTGGCCGGGGCCGATCCGCGCGACCCGCGCGCCTCGCCGGTGCTGGCGGATTTTTCGGGCGCGCCGCCGGCCTTGCTGATCGGTGGGACGGGGGAGATCCTTGCAGGCGATATCGATCGTCTTTTCGAGCGGTTCTGTGCGGCGAATGCCCGGGTGGAGCTGCAGCATTTCCCAGGCGATGTGCATGTTCTGCCGATGTTTTTTGGCTGGGTGCCGGAGGCTGGGGAGGCATTGGCGCGCGCTGCGGGGTTTGTGGGGGCGATGCGGCGCCGGTTTTGGATGCGCGGCGCGGGTTGAGGCGGCGGGACGCCTCCGGCGGGAGTATTTGAACCAAGAAGAAGGGACGGGGCGCGATGCCCGGCGCCGCAGGGTTAACCCGCCCTTAACCGCGAGCGACGCCCTATCGGGGCGATGGTTGCACATTGCTACACGGTTGCCTTTCAGGGCATCGAGGCGCGCGAGGTCGATGTGCAATGCGCGCTGACCGCGGGATTGCCGGCTTTTCACATTGTCGGCCTGCCCGACAAGGCGGTGGCCGAAAGCCGCGAGCGGGTGCGGGCCGCCCTTAACGCGGTGGGTCTGGCGCTGCCGCCCAAGCGCATCACGATCAATCTGTCGCCCGCGGACATGCCCAAGGAGGGCGCGCATTACGATCTGCCGATTGCGCTGAGCCTGATGGCGGCGATGGAGGCCATTCCGGGTGGCGAGACCGAGCGCTATGTGGCGATGGGCGAGCTTGGCCTCGATGCCCGGATCAACCGGGTGACCGGTGCGCTGCCCGCGGCCCTTGCGGCGTCCGAAGGCGCGCGCGGCTTCATCTGCCCGCCGGCCTGTGGGGCGGAGGCGGCGCTGGCCGGCGACATCGAGATCCTGGCGCCGGACAGTCTGATCGCGCTGGTCAACCATTTTGCCGGGCGCGCGCCGCTGCCCATGCCCGAAGCCGCACCCATTGCCCCGGCATCCGCGTTGCGGGACCTTGCCGATGTGAAGGGCCAGGCCCAGGCCCGACGGGCGCTGGAGGTGGCAGCGGCGGGCGGTCACAACATGCTGATGGTCGGCCCGCCAGGCGCGGGAAAAACGCTGCTGGCGGAATGCCTTGCCGGGCTTTTGCCGCCGCTCTCGCCCATCGAGGCGCTGGAGACCAGCATGGTCCAGTCCATTGCCGGGGAGCTTGCGGAGGGGCAGGTCAGCCGCACCCGGCCGTTCCGCGCGCCGCATCACTCGGCCTCGATGCCGGCACTGGTGGGCGGTGGCCGGCGCGCCGGGCCGGGCGAGGTCAGCCTTGCCCATAACGGCGTGCTGTTTCTCGACGAGCTGCCCGAATTCGCGGCCCCGGTGCTGGAAAGCCTGCGCCAGCCGCTTGAGGCGGGTGAGATCATGGTCAGCCGTGCCAATGCCCATCTGCGCTATCCCGCCCGGGTGCAGCTGGTCGCCGCGATGAACCCCTGTCGCTGTGGCTGGCTGGCCGACCCCGCCCAGGCCTGCACCCGCGCGCCGCGCTGCGGGCTTGACTATCAGGCCCGCGTCTCCGGCCCGCTGCTCGACCGGATCGACATTCAGATCGAGATCCCGGCCCTCACCCCCGCCGAGATTGCCGCGGCGCCCTTGGGCGAAAGTTCGGCCCGGGTGGCCGAGCGCGTTGCCCTTGCGCGGCAGGCACAAACCGCCCGCTATGCCGGGACCGGCGTGCGGCTCAACGCCCAGGCCGCGGGGCAGCTCTTGGACGAGGTCGCCCGCCCCGATGCCAGCGGCCAGCGCCTGCTCGA
>JBCBKN010000173.1:0-9038 GCA_038521775.1 Pseudomonadota bacterium
G
Organism: Pseudomonadota bacterium; assembly: GCA_038521775.1. GTDB lineage: Bacteria > Pseudomonadota > Alphaproteobacteria > Rhodobacterales > Rhodobacteraceae > J013. Next base: position 2 of record JBCBKN010000173.1, read on the forward strand.
CCTCGACCGCGGCATTGAGCGCGAGGAGATTGGTCTGCAGCGAGATCGAATCGATCACGCCGACAATCTCGGTGATCCGCGTCGAGGAGCCCTCGATGCGGTTGATCGCGGTGACCGCATCGCCGACCACGGCGGTGCCCTCCTCGGCGCTGCCCACAGCCTCGGTCGCCGATTTGCTGGCCGCAATGGCCGCCTCGGCCGTTCGCTGATTGCCGCGCGCAACCTGTTCGAGCGTGGCATTGGTTTCTTCGAGCGAGGCGGCCTGGGTCACCGCGCGTTCGGCAAGTTCGCCCGATTCCGCGGCAATCGCGCCGATCGCGCTGCCCATCTGATCGGTCGAGCGCTGGATGTCGGCGACCAGCCCGCCCAACCGGTCGACCGTGCCGTTCATCGAGGCTTGCAGAGCGGCAAAGCGGCCCTGAAACTGGCCGTCCATGCGCCGGGTCAGATCGCCATCAGCCAGGCCTGCGGCCACGGTCATCACCGCATCGATCCCCGATTCGACCGACATCGCCAAGGCATTGAAGCTCTCGCAGATCGCGTTCATCAGCGGGTCGTCGGTCGCGCTGTCGATGCGCCGCGAGAAATCGCCCGCCGCGACCGCGCCGGCGACCTCGCGCATCCGCTCTTGGGCGGCCAGCGCCTCGGTCCGGTCGCGCCATTGCAGCATCGCGCCGATGGCGTTGCCGGACGCATCGCTGACCGGGCTTTGCACAACCTCAAAGCGCCGCGTGCCCAAAAGGATATCGGATTTCTCGACATCCTGGCTTGGTTTCAGCCCGAACTCGCCAAGCCCGTGACGTTCGAGCGTCTCGGCCGAAAAGCCCGGAACCCGCTTTGCAATCTCGCCTGCATGGCGCGCAAAGCTCATCCGCAGACCCTCATTGACATAGACGATCTGCCCGGTTTCGTCGGTGATCATCATCGAGCTGCGCGCCTTGTCGAGCGCGGTCTTGATGCGCCGGCTCTGATCGGCGCGCTTGTCGACCGCGGTCATGTCGACGGCCAGCGCCCCGATCTCATTGCGCCGGTCGATATAGGGAAGCGCGACCGACGCGCCCTCGGCCAGGCCCCGCACCGCCGCGCCCAGCCGCTGCAAGGGCACAAACAGGGTGCGGCCCAGCAGCCAGCGGAAGGCAAGCGCGGTCGCAAGGACCAGCGCCAGCGCAATCAGCGCCACATCGATCAGCGCATCGAGCATCTGCTGGCGCAGGATCTCCATGCTCCATTCCGCGACCAGCACGCCGACAACCGCATTGTCCTTGCCAAAGCGCACCGGCTGCGCGATCCGCAGACCGTCGGTGACCAGGCGCGCGTCGCGCAGCGCCTGTGCGGCCAGATCGGCCAGGGCCGGCGGCAGCGCCTGCGCGCCATGCAGCGAGATCGGCGCGCCGGCCGCATTCAGCCCGGCCATCACGACCAGACGGCCCTCCTTGCGCGTCATCAGCGCGTCGATGACCTCCGCGACCGCCTCGGTCTTGCCAAAGCGCAGCGCCCCGCCCAGACCCGAGGCGACCAGCCCGGTGAACTCGGCCGCGTCCTCTTGGTACATCTGCTGCTGGGTGAGCAGCGAGCTGCGGCTCTGAATGGCAAAAAGCGCCGCGGTGATCAGCAGAAGCGTTGCGGCAAAGAGAAGGATGATCGTGGTTCGAAGCGACATGACACGCCCTTTCGGCGGGTTTCGGGGTCGGTCGGGCGGCGCCTTGCCGCCCGGCCGCGCGCATTATTCAAGAAATTCGACATCCACCCCGAAGGTCGCCGCGCCGATCACCGCCCCGGTCTCGGGATCGGTGATCGCCACCGAAAGCTGGGATTGGTAGCGCTGGGCACTCTCGTCGAACTCCACCTCGGAGATGTGGATCGCGCCGGGCCCGGCGGCGAAGGTCTCTTGCCATTTGGCCTCATCGCCCTGCCAGTAATCGGAGGTGAGATCGGAGGCCGCGACATTGAGCCCGACGGCATCCATCACGAAGATTTCGGTGAAAAGCCCCTGGGCCTCGTCGCGGCGCTGACGCAGCAGGACCGAGGCAGGATGGCTCATCACCGGATCGAGGGTCGGCCCGGCCCCGGCATCGATCTCTGCCCGCCAGGCGGTGTCGCGGGCCAGGATCTCGGCCTCGCTCAGCCCCGCATTCTCGGCATTCTGGGCGCGGATCGCCGCGATGAGGGTGGGATCGGCGACGATCTCGGCCACGCTTGCTTCGTAAAGCGCGCGCAGGCCGGGCTCGAACTCATTGGCCTGAACCGGCAGGGCGAGCGCCAGAAGGGCAGCGGCAGAGAGTGTGGTGCGGATCATCGGAGGCTCCTGTTGCAGTTGGATGGACAGGCCCGGTCGGGCCGGCGGTGGGTCTTTCCGTGGTCATCCAGCGCTCAGCGTCGCCGGGTCAGCGGCGCCGCCCTGAGACTGGGGCTGGCCCCGGCTGGGCTTGGCTGGGCCCGTGTGGGCCCGTGTGGGTCTGAGTGGGCTTGGCGGGCCTGATCGGGCCTAGAAGGGCCTGATCGGGCCCGATTGGCTCGATGGTGACCAGTGGCGCGGGCCACCCCTCGCCGCCGGGCGCCGACAAGGCACCGGCCGAGGCGGGCCAATGCGGGTCGATGCGGGTCGATGGGTGTCGCACGGTGATCTTCACAGGTCGATCGCCGCACCCAGACCTCCATACCCTGGCGCGCCCCGCTCACCCGCCGCGGCGGGTGGCCTGGCGACGGTTGCCGCCACGGCGCTCGGCCCCGCTGCGCAGCGGGCGCACCTTGTCGGTGCCGGTGGCGGCACCGGAGGCTGCGTCGGCCGCCTCGTCTGCGTCGGCTGCCTCATCGAACTCGGCATCCGCATCCTCCTGCCAGGCGGCAAGATCGACGGCCTTGCGGTTGCGCATCTGATCGACGGCAAGATCGGCCTCCCAGGCGGCAAGACCGGCTTCGGTGCGGGTTGCGGCGCGCTCGGCCAGAAGATCGCGCCGCCAGGGCTCGCCCTCGGACGCGGCAGACCGGGTCAGGGCCATGCGCAGCGCCGGCAGCACGAAAATCAGGGCCGACCCGCCGAGCCAGAAGATCAAGAGCGACCAGATCGGCGCGGAGCCGGCCGCCGAGGCCCCGAATGCGGCCATCGCAGCCAGCCCATAGGCACCGAAGATCAGTCGAAAGGGGAAAGTCATGGTCAGGCCAGCCCTCGCACCCGCTGTCGCGCGAAGTCTAGGTCCTGGGGTTTAACGCGGGGTTTCGGTGCCCGCGATCGGCGGCAGCTGACGGGGTCGCGGTCCGGATGCCGGGCAGGTTGGGGGCAGGTTGGCCCTGGGGAGCCCGAGAGCTTGGGCCCGAGAGCTTGGGCCCGAGAGCTTGGACCTGAGACATCAGACCCGAGACATGGGACCCACATGGAACCCACGACATGGAGCCCGAGACACCGCCACAGATATGCGGATGGGCGGTCCTTTGCAGGCGGGGTGGGCCGGCGGGATGGGCGGAGAGTGCGGAAAGACCCAATGGGCAGACTGATTGAGAAGCGGGACGCACCGATGAAGCGGGGAGCCTATCGCTGGTTCGCCCCGTCTCGACGGGCCGGCCCGGGCACTGTCTGCGAAGAGGGTTGTGCCGCGTGCTGGGCGGCAGGCCGGGGGATCTGGGCGGCCTCCGCGCGCCGCTCGGCCCATTGCCTTGCTTCGGTGGTGCAGCGCTCGGCCAGCGCGTCGGCGGCGCGTTGCCGGGACAGGGCTTTTGCGGCGCGTCCCCGCATGTGCAGCCAGGCGGCGCGGGCCCGGTCGCGCAGCGCGGCCCGCCGTGCCTCCTCGCGCAGCATCCAGAGCCGGTGCCGGGCGGCCACTGCGGCCGCGGCCGGATCGGTTTCGGCCGCTGCCGCGGCAAGATGCTGGCGATGCGCCGCGAGTGCTGCCTCGGCCGCGGCCAGGGCCTGATGGGCCAGGCCCAGCTCGAGCCGCGCCTGGGCAAAGCCGAGCCCGGCGAGCCCGGCGATCTTGCGGGCGGCTTTGGGGGTCAAGACCCGTCACCATCGCGGGGCCCCGTTGAAGGGGGCGCGGCGGCACCGGGATCATCTCGCTCGGGGCCGGGGATTGGGCCTGAGATTGGGCCGGGGGAGGGGCCGCGCCAGCCGGTGCGGGCGCGCCGGCGCATCGCTTCGGCAAAGCGGATCGCCGCGGCGACGGCGCGGTACTGGTCGGGCGGCACCTCCTGGCCGATCTCAACGAGGCCAAAGAGCGCCCGGGCGCAGGGCGGGTCTTCATGCACCGGCACGCCGGCGCTTTCGGCGGTGCGGCGGATGGCCAGGGCGAGATCATCGGTGCCCTTGGCCACGCAATGGGGCGCCGAGCCCTGGGCCCGGCTCCATTTCAGCGCCACGGCATAATGCTGGGGGTTCACGATGACGACATCGGCCTTGGGCACCTCGGCCAGCATCTGGTTGCGCGCGATGGCCTCGGCCCGCTTGCGCCGCGCCTGTTTGAGATAGGGATCGCCCTCAACCTCCTTGGCCTCCTCCTTGAGCTCCTGATAGGACATGCGCAGCTTGCGGGCGTGATCGGCGCGCTGCCAGACCAGATCGATGGCCGCGATCGCCGCGGCAATCGCCGCGATGGCCGCGAGGAGCCCGCTGGCCAGCCGCATCATCTCCGCCCCGATCAGCCGCGGCGGGGCGGCCAGCGCGCCGATCATCTCATCGGAGCGCGCGGCCAGAAAGAGCGCCAGCACCGTGCCGATGGCCAGCATCTTGGCGACGCTCTTGGCAAATTCGACAAGCCCCGTGGGGCCGAATTTATTGCCCGCCACCGCGATCGGGTTGACCCGGTCGGCCTTGGGCACAAGCTTGTCGCCGGCAATCACAAAGGCGCGTTGGGCCAGGAGGGCGGCCAGGGCCGCGGCCATGGGCAGGGCGATGAAGGGGGCAAGGGCCAGCACCGCCTCGCCCAGGATCCCCGCGGCGAGATCGGCCCCGCCCGGGCCCAGAAGCCGGCCTTCCAGCCCATCGGTGCGGCCCAGAAAAACCGAGAGCGCCATGCCCGCGCGGTCTGCCCCGCCAGCGCCGAAGGCGGCCAGCGCGACCAGGAGCCCCAGATAGGCGGCCGCCGCCGAAGCGTCGAGCGAGCGCGGCACATCGCCCTTGGCGCGGGCATCCTCAAGCCGCTTGGGCGAGGGGGCGTGGCTTTTCTCCGCCCCGCTGTCGTTTTTCTCTCCGCTCATCGCCGCGCCCTGCCCCCGCCCTGCTCAGCGCGGCAGATCGAGCGGGGCGGCGAGCCGCGCGTCGAGCGCGCCCTGCCAGACCGACAGCATGGCCGGCGCGGCCAGGGCCAAGAGCACCAGCGCGGCCCCGGTGATGAAGGGCGCGCCGACAAAGGCGACCATGAGCTGCGGCATGGCCCGGTTGATCGCGCCAAGCGCGATATTGTAGAGCACCGAGACCAGCACGAAGGGGGCGGCCAGCGCGATGGCAAGCCCGAAGGCGGCCGCGCCATGGGCCACGCCCCAGCTGGCCAGATCGCCGCCATCGGGCAGGCGGCCCAGCGGCAGCGCGTCATAGGAAAAGGCAAGCATCGCGGCGGCCTTGACATGCAGGCCCGCGGTCAGGGCCAGGGCAATGCCGCCGATGACCAGAAGATTGCCGATTGCGGGCATCGGGTCGGGGGTGATCCCGGCGCCGAAGATCTGGGCGACCGAGGTTGCCTGGGCGGCGACCGAGCCTGCGAGCTGCAGCGCCATGATCATAAAGCGCAGGAGGAGCCCCAGCGCGAGCCCGATCGCGGCCTCAGCGCCAAAAAGCCCCGCCAGGGCAAGCGGGCCCGTGACATCCGGCAGATCCGCCGGCCAGACCAGCGGTGCAACGATCAGGCTGAGCGCCAGCGCCGCGGCCAGGCGCAGCCGCAGGGCCAGGGTCTGCTCGCCAAAGCCCGGCAGAAGCGCCGTCACCGCGCCGACCCGGATGAAGATCGCCATGGCCACCGCCACCGCCTCGGGCGCGGCGGCAAGCCCGGGCAGGAGGCCCGCGCCGAGCCCGCCCTGCAAAAGCTCGGCCAGGGGGCCCAGAGGCTCCATCCTCAGGCCACCCCCAAGAGCGCCGGTTTGACCTCGGTGCCGATCTCCTCAAAGCTCAGCACCGGGTTGCGGATGCCCTTTGCCGCCAGCACCGTGCGCAGAAAGCGCCGGCGCCGGGTCGAGGTGGCAATGGCCGGAAAACGCCCATCCGCCGCCGCGCCGGCGATCTTTTCGGCGACCGATTTGGCCAGCCGGTTGAACTCGCCCGGGGGCAGGGCGACATCGACCCCGCCCTCGCCGGCCTCAAGCTGGTATTTCTGGAAGATCTCCTCCCAGGAGGGGGCGAGCTGGATCAGCGGCAGCGCGCCATCGGGCTCGACCAGCTCGGCCACCAGCTGAAACCCCATGCGCTGGCGCACATGCTCGGCAATCGCCTCGATATGCCCGATCACCGCCTTGGCCTCGGCCGTCGCCTCCAGGATCAGGGGCAGGTTGCGCACGCTCACCCGCTCCTCCAGCAAGAGCCGCATGACCTGCTGGAGGAGATCGACGGGCACTTTCTCGGGGATGAACTCATCGAGGATGCGCCGGTTGGCCTCGGCCCGGGCCGGGTCGGAGACCCGGGCGAACTCCTCCATGAGTTTGCGCAGCGCGCGGCGCGAGAAGAGCCGGCCGAAATTGGTCTTCAGCACCTCCATCAGATGGGTGGCGACCACCTCGGTGGGGGTGACCACGGAGAGCCCGGCCAGGGCCGCCTCCTCCTGCGCATCGGGCGCGATCCAGCGCGCGGGCGCGCCATAGACCGGCTCGGCCACATCCTCGCCCGGCGGGGCCAGATCGGGCGCATCGGCGAGAAGTGCGAGCACCTTGCCCGGCTGCAGCGCGGCGCGGGCCATCTCGACCCCCTGGATGCGGATGACATAGGCCCCGTCGGCCAGGGCCGCATTGTCGGTGAGCCGGATCTCGGGGACGATGATGCCATAGCCCTGGGCGATATGGTTGCGCATGTTGAGGATGCGCAGGTCGAGCCCGGTGGCCTGGTCCATCACCACCGGCACCAGATCGGCGGCAAACTCGACATGCACCTCATCGAGATCGAGCATGTCGCCGAGCGATTTTTCCTTGGGCATGGCCGGCGAGGCGGCCAGCGCCTCGGCCTTGAGCCGCTGCGCCTCGCGGGTCTTGGCGCGCTGTGCGGTGAGCCAGGCGGTGCTGCCCAGAACCCCGGCCGCGGCCAGGAAGGGCAGGGCGGGCAGGCCCGGAACCAGCGCAAAAAGCGCCAGAAGCGCGGCCACGGTGGCAATGGCCAGCGGGTAGCGGCCGAGCTGGTCGATCAGCGCGACATCGGTCGAGCCATGCGCGCCGCCCTTGGAGAGCAAAAGCCCCGCGGCAATCGAGATGATGACCGCGGGGATCTGGGTGACCAGCCCGTCGCCCACGGTGAGGATGGCATAGGTCTCAAAGGCCTGCGCCATGTCGAGCCCATGCGCCAGCACGCCCATGGCAAGCCCCACCAGCAGGTTCAAGAGCGTGATCAGGAGCCCGGCCACCGCATCGCCCTTGACGAATTTCGAGGCCCCGTCGAGCGAGCCGAAAAACGTCGTCTCCTCCTGCTCGAGCTTGCGCCGCGCCTTGGCCTCCTCATGGCTGATGGCGCCTGCGGCCATATCGGCATCGATGGCCAGCTGCTTGCCCGGCATGCCGTCGAGCGCAAAGCGCGCGCCCACCTCGGCCATGCGCCCCGCGCCCCGGGTGATGACGATGAAATTCACAATCAGGAGCACGCAGAAGATCACCAGGCCCAGCCAGACCGAGCCGCCCATCACAAAGCTTGCAAACCCCTCGATCACCTCGCCGGCGGCATGCGGGCCGTTATGCCCCTCGCCGATGATGAGCTTGGTTGAGGAGACATTGAGCGACAGGCGCAGCATCAGGCTGGCCAGCAGGATGGTGGGAAAGGCCGAAAAATCGAGCGGCCGGCCGATGAAGAGCGTGACCGTGAAGATCAGGATCGCCAGGGCAAAGCTGATCGTGAGCCCGACATCCAGCACCCAGGCCGGCATCGGCAGCACCATCATCACGATCACCGCCATCAGCGCGAGCGCGAGCAGCACGGTGGGATGCCAGATGGCGGTGACCCCGACCGGGGCGCGAAGGGTCTCGGCGCTCATGATGCGGGGGTCCTCCTGGGCTCAGTCAAAAAGCGCCCGCCCGGGGGTCAGCAGCCCGCCGCTGGGGGCCGGCAGATGCAGCCGCACCGCACCGGGGGTGGCGGGCAGGGTGACGGCGACCAGCTGCGATGCCAGCCGCGGCGGTGCAGCGGTCGGGCGCAGCGGCTGCCCGGGGGCAAGCGGCGTGAGGCTCTCGGCCAGGGCCGGCAGCCGGGCCTTGAGCTCGCGAAACCGGGCCCGGTAGCGGTTGGCAAATTTCGGCAGGCGCGAATGGTAATGCCCCGCGGCGAGGTCCCAATCGCCGCTATCGGCGTAAAGCTCGGTGAGAAACCGCGCCGCATAGCGCGCCGAGGCCAGCGGGTCCATCATCGTCGCCAGATCCGGGAAGTGCTGGCCATGCCAGCGGTAATTGACCTGAAAACAGCCCATATCGAAGCTGCGCGCGCCGCGGTCAAAGGCCTTTTGGGCATAGGCGATGGCCTCGGCGCGGCTGTCGAACCAGACCCCCTTGCCCTCCATATTGATCGTCCAGGGCCAGGGCGTGAAGCGGCCGGCAAGCCGGCGCCCGGTCTCGGTGCGGGTGATCGCGCGCAGCACATCGAGCGGCACCTCGGTCTCGCCGGCAACCTGCAGTGCGGCGCGGTCGCACATGGTGGCGATCTCGGCAGGCGCGCGCGGATCCGGCTGATCGGGATCGGCGGGCAAAATTGCGACGGGGCGCTGCTCGGGCGGCTGATCGGGGTCAGGCGCAAGGTCAGGCGCGGGGGCAGGCGCGGGGGCGATTTGGGTCGGAGCGACCGAAGGCGGCGGTGCCGGCGGTGGCAGCAGCGCGGTCGAAGCGGCCTGGGCCGCGCCCGATCCCAGGCAGGCGGCCAGGCAGGTTGCCAGGC
>JBCBKN010000174.1:0-9027 GCA_038521775.1 Pseudomonadota bacterium
CGGCATCGAAGCGCGCGACGAGACCGATGACCAGATCACCATCGACGCGGCCAACGCGATCAAGGAGTTCGGCGTCGGCGTGAAGTGCGCGACCATCACGCCAGACGAGGCCCGGGTTGAGGAGTTCGGCCTGAAAAAGATGTGGCGGAGCCCGAACGGGACGATCCGCAACATCCTGGGCGGGGTGATCTTCCGCCAGCCGATCATCTGCTCGAACGTGCCGCGGCTGGTGCCGGGCTGGACCCAGCCCATCGTGGTCGGCCGCCATGCCTTTGGCGATCAGTACCGCGCCACCGATTTCGTCTTTCCCGGCGAGGGCACGCTGACCATCAAGTTCACCGGCGCCGACGGTCAGGTGATCGAGCGCGAGGTCTTCCAGGCCCCCGGCGGCGGTGTGACGATGGCGATGTACAATCTCGACCAGTCGATCATCGATTTTGCCCGCGCCTCGATGAATTACGGGCTCAATCTGGGCTGGCCGGTCTATCTTTCGACAAAGAACACCATCCTCAAGGCCTATGACGGGCGCTTCAAGGATCTCTTCCAAAAGGTCTATGAGGAGGAGTTCGAGGAGAAGTTCAAAGCCGCCGGCATCATCTATGAGCACCGGCTGATCGACGATATGGTCGCCTGCGCGCTGAAATGGTCGGGCGGCTATGTCTGGGCCTGCAAGAACTATGATGGCGATGTGCAGTCCGACACCGTCGCGCAGGGCTTCGGCTCGCTGGGGCTGATGACGAGCGTTCTGATGACCCCTGATGGCAAGACGGTCGAGGCCGAGGCCGCCCATGGCACCGTCACCCGCCATTACCGCCAGCACCAGCAGGGCAAGGAGACCTCGACCAACTCGATTGCCAGCATCTATGCCTGGACCGGTGGGCTCAAGCACCGCGCCAAGCTCGATGAGAACGCGCCGCTGGCCAATTTCGCCGAGACGCTGGAGAAGGTGGTGGTCGAGACGGTGGAGAGCGGCTTCATGACCAAGGATCTCGCGCTGCTCGTCGGGCCCGACCAGAAATGGCTCACCACCATGGGTTATCTCGAAAAGGTCGATGAGAACCTGGGCAAGGCGCTGGCGGGCTGACCGATGGCGGGTGGCGTTGCGTTCCGGCCGGCAACGGATGCGGACCGCGCCGCGCTGACCCATTTGCTGGCCGAGGCAAACCGGCATTACTGGGGCGCGGCCACTGATGCGCGCGATGCTCAGGCCATGGCCGATGCGCAGGCCATGGCGGATGCGCTTTTGGGCGGGGCTTCGGGCTGCCGGGCCCTGTTGGCCTGGCAGGGCGATTGGGCCTGCGGCTTGGCCACCTACACGCTGTTGCATATGGCCCCGTCACCGGCGGGAACGCTGTTTCTCAAGGATCTCTACATCGCGGCAACGGCACGGCGCAGCGGGTTGGGGCAGGCCTTCATGCAACATCTCGCCGGGATGGCCGCCGATCTGGGCTGTGTGCGGTTCGACTGGACGGCCGAGCGCGACAACCCGCAGGCGCTCGCCTTCTATCAGCGTCTGGGGGCCGAGATCGTTGAGGAGAAGGTCTATTTTCGCCTGCACGGACCCGCGCTGGCCCAGGGTGCGCGCGGCTTTGACGACGCGGCCCCCACCTGACCCCTTGAAACCGGCGGGTGCGCGATGGGCGTCGCATCCGGCCGGACCATCGGCATAGCGGAGCGTCATGGCCCTCTCCAACCTGGCAGAGTTTCTCAAAGCGCGGCGCCAGCGGGTCCTCGACCGCAACCCGCTGGCCAGCGACCCGATGAAATTCCTCTTCTCGGCCACGAGCTTTGCGCTGTGGCAGGCGGCCAAGGCGCCAACCCGGCTCTATGCAACCGGGCTCGTCCTGGATGCCGGGTCCGGGCGCGGCGGATGGCGGGCCGTCATCGAGGCGGCCGGCGGCACGCGCGAGACGCTCGACATCGCCGAGCGGCCGGGGGAACGGCTCGACTGGGTCGCCGATCTCACCGCGATGCCCGAGGTGCCCTCAGCACGGTTTGACAGTGTCGTGTGCCACCAGGTGCTGGAACATGTGCCGCGCCCGCATGCGGCGATGGCCGAGATCGCCCGCGTCCTCAAACCCGGCGGCCACCTTGTGCTGAGCGTACCGCATCTGAGCCGGCTTCATGAAATGCCGCATGACTATTTCCGCTACACGCGCTCGGGGCTGCGGGTGCTGATGGAGGATGCCGGTCTGGAGCTGCGCGAGATCCGCCCCTATGGCGGCGTCTTTTCCTTTCTGCACCACCAGCTCGCCACGCTGGTTCTGGGCCTGGCAAGCCTGACCGGGCCGATCTACCCGGTTTTTGTCGCGATCAACGCGCCCTTCTCCCTGCTGGCCGCCGGGCTCGACTGGCTGATCGACCGCAACGCCCTTGCCCCAAACGGCTATGTCGCCCTGGCGCGGAAACCTGCGGCCGGCGCGCCCGGTTAGTCTCAGGCCCGAGAGGGCCCTGGGGAGGCGCCGCTTGGGCATGGCGCCAGAACGCACCGAGCGGTATGGGAGGGCAAGGCCCTTTGCCCAAGACAGCCCGCGCGATCACGGAGACATGCATGCCCGTCCAATACATCTATCTTTTGCTCGCCGTTCTGGCCGAGACCGCCGGCACCGCGGCGCTGCAGGCCAGCGCCCAGTTCACGCGGCTTTGGCCGTCGGTTGCGGTCGTTCTCGGATACGGGTTGGCGTTCTACTTCATGTCCCTGACGCTGCGCTATATGCCGGTGGGCATTGTCTATGCCATCTGGTCGGGGCTGGGCATTCTCTTCATCGCCATCATCGGCTATTTCGTCTTTGCCCAGAAGCTCGACCTGCCCGCCATTCTGGGCATCGCGCTGATCCTGAGCGGGATCCTGGTGATCAACCTTTTTTCCCAGACCGCGTCGCATTGAAACCGGTCAGCATGCACGCACGCGGATGCGGGCCTTTGCCTGCAACCGCAGCGGTCGGCCAACTCCGACAGCACGGGCGCAATCCTGGGCACACCCTCTGATCGCGCTTTGCCTCAGATGCTCTACTCTGCTCTGAAAGCGGCGTTCCAAATGAACGGGGGCGCATGGCGCAGGCGCTCGTCCTGGCAGGGCAGATGCGCAAAGCGGTCTGACGCAAGGAGAATTCGGCAACAAAATGCGAAGACCACCCGCGGTCAGGGGATCAGCCATTTCATGCTTGCCGCGGCCGTGATGGCAGGATCGATGACGGGCAGGCTGACCGCGGCGCGCACTGCGCTGGTCACATTCACCATGCCGGCGCATCCCAGGATCAGCGCGTCGATCGCGTCCTCGCGCGCGGCAATGCGCGCCTCTTCGACAATGCGCCGCTCGGCCTCCACCTGATCCTCATGCAGCGCCAGCACCGGCACGTCGGACGCGCGCACCCTGCCAAGACACCCCTGCAGCCCAAGCGCATGAATGTTACGCTCAAGGATCGGCACCGAGACGGCAAGCGTCGTGACCACGCTGAACCGCCATCCGCGCAGCGCGGCATAGTGATAGGCGGCCTGCCCGATGCCGATGACCGGACAGGCGGCAAGCGTCGCTGCCCGGGCAAGTGCGGTGTCATCAAAACAGCCGATCACAATCCCGCCGACGCCCTGCTGTGCAGCCTTCTGGACCAGCTCCAGCAAGGGCGGCTCGGCCAGCGCCCCATCCGCACCGCCCTGGATCGCGGGCGGCCCTTTATGCGATGTCCAGCCCTCGAAGGTCAGCTCTGGCACGGCCGTCCGGGCGGCGGTCACCATGGCGTCGGTCATCGCAACGGTGCTGTTGGGGTTGATGATGATGACGCGCGCGGGTTTCTGGGTCACGGGCGTCAGACCATGCCCTTGCCGGCATCCGAGCCGCTGCGTCGGCGCCGCCGGTTGGTCAGCCACACAAAGCCCAGAAAGAGCGCGATGATCAGGAAAGAGAAGATCGTCGTCAGCGTGCCCAGCGCATAGATGACCGGGCTGGTGACATTGGTGGTCATGCCGAAGATTTCCAGCGGCAAGGTGTTCTGGCTGCCGGCGGTCAGAAGCGTGCGGGCAAACTCATCATAGCTCAGCGTGAAGCCAAAGAGCGCCACGCCGATCAGTGACGGCGCGATGATGGGCAGCACCACAAACCGCACGGTCTGCCAGGGCGACGCGCCCAGATCGCGCGCGGCCTCCTCAAAGCTCTGATCGAACCGGTTGAAGACCGCAAACATGATCAACAGGCCGAAAGGCAACGTCCAGGTCAGCTGCGCGCCAAAGCCGGAGGTCGACCAATGCACCGTCAGCCCCGATTGCGACCAGATCAGCCCGACGCCGAGCGAGATGAGGATCGAGGGGATCACCAGCGCGGTGATGATGAGGTAGAACACGATCCCCGACCCGGCAAAGCGCGTGCGAAACGCGAGCCCGCCCATGACCGAGACAACCACGGTCGTGACCATGACCATCAGCCCAAGAAGCAGCGACCGCGAGAAGCTGCCCCAGATATCGCCCACGGCCTGCTGCTCAAAAAGGTCGCGGAACCAATAGGTCGAGACCCCCTTCATGGGAAAGGTCAGCCCGCCGCTCGGGCCCTGAAACGACAGGATCGCGATGGTGATTGTGGGCCCGTAGAGAAAGAGCAGGAACAGCACAAAGAAGGCTGCGAGGACATAGAACGAGCGGGGGCGCCGTTCCATCACAGCTCCTTCCGGATATCGACAAAGCGCAGCAGGGTCCCGATGACGATCAGCACGGTGATCAACAGGATGACCGCAGTGGCCGCGGCGGAGGGGTATTGCAACAGGCCGACATCATTCTGGATCATCCGGCCGACATTGGCCGATTGCGACCCGCTCATGAACCGCACGGTGATGAAATCGCCCATCACCAGGGTGACCACAAAAATCGTGCCGATCATGATCCCGGGCTTGGTCAGCGGGATGATCACATGTCGCAAGGTCTGCCAGCCCGACGCGCCGGCATCGGCCGCCGCCTCGATCAGGGATTTGTCGATGCGCATCATGGTGTTGAAGATCGGGACCACCATAAAAAGCGTGTAGAGATGCACAAAGGCCAGGATCACGCTGAAATCGCTGAACAAAAGCCACTCTAAGGGCTCGTCGATCACGCCCCAGGACATCAGCGTCGAATTCGCGATGCCGTTGCGCCCCAGAAACGGGATCCAGGAGATCATGCGGATGATGTTGGAGGTCCAGAACGGGATCGTGCACAGAAGAAAAAGCGCGACCTGCCAGGTGAGCGAGCGGACGTGGAAGGCCAGGAAATAGGCCACCGTGAACCCGATCAGCAGGGTGAAAAGCCAGGTGATTGCGGCGTATTTGAAGGTGTTGAAGAAGACCCGGTAGGTGACGTCGGATCCGAACAGGAAGGCGTAATTGTCGAACTGAAACGCGGGATAGATCGAGAATTCCGTCGCGCCCCAAAAGCTGACCATGACGATCATGGCAATCGGCGCGACCAGAAACACCAGCAGCACCACCGCCAGCGGCGAGGCCAAAAGCCATCCTACGCGATGTCGAGAGCGGTGCACGCGGTGTCGTTTCGTTGTTTTGAGAATGCGCTCGAAGGGGACCGGGCAGAGGGACCGGGGGGCTGACCACCCCCCGGCGGGTCGAGGCCATCAGGCGGCGATGAACTCGTTCCATTTGCGAACCATGTACTGGTTCTCGTCCATGACCGCGTTCCAGCAGGCCACCGCGCCCATGCGGTCGAAAAACGAGCCGCCATCGCGCACCGCGCCGGCCTTTTCCATCACATCGCCAAACGGGTTGGTGATGTCGCCCTCGGCCGGCTTGCCCTCGAACCAGAAGCCCCATTCATCGGCGCTCATGAAGGCTTTGGAGGTCTCCGGCACGGCCGAGTAGTAGCCCTGGCGCATCAGGAAGCCGCCGACCCAGCCCGACAGATACCAGTTGATGTATTCATAGGCGGCATCGAGCTCGATGCCCGACAGCGCGGCCGAGAGGCCGATGCCCCCGCCCCAGGAGCGGTAGCCCTCTTCGAGCGGCTGGTAGACGCAAGGGATGCCCTGGCTGCGCACCGCGGTGATCGCGGGCGACCACATCGACTGGATCACCACCTCGCCGGAGGCCATCAGCTCAACCGATTCCGAGAAGGATTTCCAGAAGGCGCGGAACTGGCCGGCTTTCTTGGCCTCGGTGAAGATGCCCAGGGTGAGGTCGATCTCCTCCTTGGTCATGTTGCCCTTGTCGGGATACTTGTACTCGCCCATCGACTCCACGACCATCGACATGTCCATGATGCCGATCGACGAGATGTCGAGGATCGAGGCCTTGCCCTTGAATTCAGGGTTCAGCAGTTCCGACCAGTTGCTGATTGGGCGGCCGATCAGGTCGGGGCGGATGCCCAGCGTGTCGGCGTTGTAGATGGTCGGGATCAGCGTCATCCAGCCGCTTTCGGTGTCGACGAACTCCTTCCCGTCGACCCCTTCGACAAAGCCGACGCTGTGCGGCGCGGTGCCCTGTGCGATCACGCTGTCCGGGGTCAGTTTCCCGTTGCGGAAGATCCCGACGATCTTGTCGTAATTGGCGATTTTCGAGGTGTCCATGGCCTGCAAATTGCCGGTCGGCCAGACCTTCTTGCAGATCCAGTATTCGATATCGGCAATGTCAAAGCTGTCGGGCTGGGTGGCCGCGCGCTGGGTCACGCTGTCGGAATCAAGCGCCGTCATTTCCAGCGTAAAGCCCAGATCCTCTTTGACCTTGGCTGCGACCTCATTGAGGTTCGACACCCCGGTGCCGAACTGGCGCAGCGTGACATCCTTGATGGTCTGGCCCCAGACCATCGGCGCGGGAAGCGTGGCCGCCACCGCCGCCGCGCCGCCCGCCTTCAACATCGAGCGCCGTGAATAGCGAACCTTTGGAATAGTCGTCATGTCGGTGTCCCTGTCTTGGAGTGGATGTCAGGCGGAGAGGGCATGGGCCGCCTGGTTGTCCCAATCGAGGCCCACCGCCTCGCCCAAATCCTTCGGCGATCCGAAGAAATCCTTGTCCGAGACAAGCGCGGTCACCTCCTGATCCCCCGCGATTGCGGCGGTCAGCGTGACATGCGTGCCCTGATACTCGATATTGATGATCCGGCCCTGCAGCCGAGCACCCTCCGGGCTGCCAAGGCTCAACGCATCGGCGCGCACCGCGATCTTGCCATCGGCCAGGGCGATGACGTTGTGCGAGCCCAGAAAGCGCGCGACAAACGCGGTGGCCGGCGCATCGAAAACCGCGCGGGTCTTGCCCGCCTGTTCGATCCGGGCATTGTTCATCACCACGATCTCATCGGCCAGGGCCAGCGCCTCATCCTGCCCATGCGTGACATGCAAAAACGAGATGCCCAGCTCGCGCTGCAGCCGCTTGAGCTCAGAGCGCATGCGGATGCGCAGGAACGGGTCGAGCGCGGAGAGCGGCTCGTCGAGCAAAAGCACATCGGGCTTGGTGATCAGCGCGCGGGCCAGCGCCACGCGCTGCTGCTGACCGCCAGAGAGCTGCGCCGGCAGACGGTCTGCAAAGGCGGTCATGTCGACCAGGGCCAGCATCTCATCGGCCGCGCGCGCCCGTTCAGCGGCGTCCACGCCCTTCATCCGAAGGCTGAAGGCCACATTGTCCCGCACGCTCAGATGCGGAAAAAGCGCGTAGTTCTGGAACATCATCGCCGTGCCGCGTTTCGCAGGCGGCAGGTGAGAGACATCGCGCCCGCCCAGAACGACCGCGCCGTCGCTTACGCTTTCATGTCCCGCGACCATGCGCAGCGTCGAGGATTTGCCGCAGCCCGACGGCCCCAGAAGGCAGGCATAGGTTCCCGCCTTGAAGCGATAGCTGATCGCGTCCACGGCCACGGTCTCGCCGTACCGTTTTGTCAGGCTTACAAATTCCAGGTCGAGCCCGCTTTGCATGACCATCCTCACAGAAGGTGGGCACAGCCTTGACCAGGAGGCCGCGTTCATCAGAGAGAATTCGGCAAGCCGCACCGCACTCCACCGGGCCCTGCCATGATCGAATGCGAAACAAATCAGAACTGTTCAAAATCTGAGCATCGATTGTATACGATTTTTGGGTGCGGTGCATTCAGCCTTGCCGCATCCCGCGAAGCCTGTATCCCGGAATGAGAGAGGGATTCGTGTGAAAGCACTGGCGTCCAAAACTCCGTCCTCGTCCGAGGATATCGTGGTGCGTCTGACCGACGCGGTTCACGAGCACCGCATTTTGCCCGGCATGAAACTGAACGAGGATGAGGTGGGCGAGATTTTTGGCGTCGGCCGGACGGTCGTGCGCCAGGCCCTGCGCGCGATGGCGCATGGAGGTCTTGTCTCTATCGAGCGCAACCGGGGCGCCTTTGTTGCCAGGCCCTCGATCAAGGAGGCGCGCGAGGTGTTCGAGGCGCGCGCCTTGCTCGAGCCGCAGACCGCGCGGGCGGCCGCAGAGCGGGCCAGCGCGCAGGACGTCGCCCTTCTAGAAACCCATATCGAAAAGGAACACGCAGCGCTTGCCGCCGATGAGGCAGGGCGGGCGCTGAACCTCTCGGGTCTCTTTCACGTCGAGATTGCGCGCATTTCGGACCAGGCCACGATCGAGGCCTTCATTCGTCAATTGGTGTCGCGCTCGTCGCTTGTGATTGCGCTTTACTGGCAGCGCAGAACCGCCCTGTGCGAAAGCCAGGCGCATCATGCACTTTTGGAGGCGTTTCGAAGCAATGATTCTGACCTGGCGGAGGAATTGATGAAGGGACACCTGGTCGATCTGGTGTCGCAGCTCAATCTGCGCGAGGTGCCCGCGGCCACCCAATCGCTGCGGGATGCGCTGATCAGGTGATTGGGCGCCGCCGATCTGAAATCGAAGTCATCGCCGTTTCCACCGAAAGCTCCTCAATGGGCCGCGAGGAGATCCTCGTGGCAGCACCGCAGCGTCGCGTCATATCCCGCAACATCAGCTCGTGGCGGTATGTCCCGGGATGGCCCGAGTGTGGATGGGCGGTCCTGGCCTCGCTGGACCAGGCTGCGCATTCACCGGCCGCCATCGCATGCAACCGGCTCAGCCTGGGGGAGAG
>JBCBKN010000175.1:0-9003 GCA_038521775.1 Pseudomonadota bacterium
GAACGCCCGAGGTGTCCTTGTCGAGCCGGTGCACGAGCCTGGGCCGCGCCCCGTCATCGGCAAGCACCGCGGCAAGACCGTCGACATGGCGGGATGTGCCACTGCCGCCCTGCACCGCCAGGCCCGGCGGCTTGTTGAGCACGATCAGATGCGCATCCTCATAGATCACCGCGGCGCGGATCATTGCCGCATCCGCGGTCGCAATCCGGGCGCCGGGCTGTGCCTCCGCCGCGTCGCCAGCCTCGGGCGATCGCACGGCCGGCAGCGGCGGCACCCGCACCACCTGACCGGCCGCCAGCCGCTGGGCCGATTTCGCCCGCCCGCCATCGACGCGGATCTCACCCTTGCGCAGCATCTTCTCGATCCGCCCCTGGGTGATGTGCGGAAACCGCCGCCGGAACCATCGGTCGAGCCGGGTCTCGGCATCTTCGGGCGCGACCGCGATCTGCTGCACGCCGGTCGAGGCCGCGGTCGAGGCCGCGTTCGGGGCCGCGGTCGAGGCCGCAGGCGGGGGCGCGGGGCTGAACGGATCCGGCGCGGTCATTGCGTGGCCCCGCGCGCGACCAAGAGCCCGGCTGCCAGCGCTGAGACGGCAAGCACCAGCGACCCGCCGGCATAGGCACCGGCCGCCGCCAGCCGGCCGCGTTCCACCAGGCTCCACACATCGAGCGAAAAGGCCGAGAAGGTGGTGAACCCGCCCAGAAGGCCGGTGATCAGGAAGGGTGCGACATTGCGCCAACTGCCCGGCATCCGCTCCATCAGCAGCACCGCAATCACCCCCATGGCAAACGAGCCCAGGACATTGACCAGCAGGGTGCCCCAGGGAAAGCCGGGGCCGAAGCTGCGCAGGGCCGCGCTGACGACAAGGAAGCGGAGGACCGCCCCGATGGCCCCGCCCAGCGCCACTGTCACAAGCGTTGTGCCCATATCCCGTCTCGCATCCCATCGGCCGCCCCGCAGCCGACCCGTGGCCGCCTCACAGCCGCCTCACAGCCGGCCCGCCGGTGCATTTGACCGGCCGCCGGCCCGCGCCTGCGCCGGTCTGACACCCCGCCACGCGCCACGCAGCGCTTCGGCCCGGCGCGCCCGGTTCTGACCCCTCTCTAGCGGCGTGCAACCACCGGCTGCAACCACCGACTGAACATGTGATGGGCAACATCTCCTGTTACGCGGCGTCGATTTCAGCGCACTGCGCATTTGTTGCACAACTTCTTGACGGAGGTGACGAAACGGGCTCAATAGACCGGGGGCCGCGACATGCGACGCCGACCAACAACAGGGTAGGGCGCGGTGCAAGCTGCACCCAACGCAGTACAAAACTGACGGGAAGAGGAATTCCATGAACAAGCTAGCGATTCTGGGTGCCGTGGCAGCGATGGGCATCGCCTCCGCCGCCTCGGCGCAGACCGTAGACGAGATCAAGGCACGCGGCACGCTCAATTGTGGCGTCTCGACCGGCATCGCCGGGTTTGCCTTCACCGATGCAGCCGGCGAGTGGGACGGGTTTGACGTCTCGGTCTGCCGCGCGGTTGCCGCTGCCGTCCTGGGCGACCCCAAGGCGGTGAAGTTCGTGCCGACCACCGGCAAGACCCGCTTCACCTCGCTTGCCTCGGGTGAAGTCGACATGCTGGCGCGCAACACGACCTGGACCTTCAGCCGCGACACGGATCTGAAGTTCGAGTTTGTCGGCGTGAACTACTATGACGGCCAGGGCTTCATGGTGCGCAAGGATCTGGGCGTGACCTCGGCCTCGGAACTCGACGGTGCAACCGTGTGCATCCAGACCGGCACCACCACCGAGCTCAACCTTGCCGATTTCTTCCGCGTGAACGGCATGAGCTATGAGCCGGTGCCGATCGAAACCAATGCCGAGGCGCAGCAGAAGTACCTGGCCAATGCCTGCGACGTCTACACCACGGACGCTTCGGGCCTGGCCGCCACCCGCGCGACCTTTGAAGATGCCGACGCCCATATGCTGCTGCCGGAAATCATCTCCAAAGAGCCGCTCGGCCCGCTGGTGCGCCATGGTGACAATGAGTGGGGCGATGTCGTGCGCTGGACCCTCAATGCGCTGATCGTCGCCGAAGAGCTCGGCATCACCTCGGCCAATGTCATGGAAATGGCCAAGGCCCCGACCTCGAGCCCCGAGATCAACCGTCTTCTGGGCACCGAGGGCGAGTATGGCGCGATGATCGGTCTCGACCAGGATTGGGCCGTGCGCGTGATCGCAGCGACCGGCAATTACGGCGAGATCTTCGAGCGCTTCATCGGCGAGAAGACCCCGATCGGCCTGGCCCGCGGCCTGAACGCGCAGTGGACCGAGGGCGGCCTGCTCTACGCCCCGCCGTTCCGCTGATCTGACCCCGCCCGGGCGGCCCACACGGCCGCCCGGGCTCTCCGGCGGGGTGGAGGACCGTCGGGACCGGCTGACGCGGACAACGCGCAGCCATAAGGCCAAGCCCACGCAAAAAAACGGGCGGCCATCAACCGACAGGGACCAAAAGGGGAGCCAATGGCGGCCACAACCGACCCGCCCCGAGCGAGTTTCACGCCCGGAATGCTGTTGACCGACACGCGCTACCGAGCGCTCACGGTCCAGATCATCGCCCTTGCAGTGTTTGCCCTGGCCATCGCCTGGCTGGTGGACAACACGCTTCGCAACCTCGAAGCGCTGGATAAGGGCTTCAGCTTCGGCTTTCTCTTCACCACGGCCGGCTACGACGTCAATCAAAGCTTCATTGAATACTCCAACCAGTCGACCCATGCCCGGGCGGCGATTGTGGGCATTCTCAACACGCTTTTGGTTGCGGTTCTGGGCTGTGTGACGGCGACGATCATCGGGGTCTTCGCGGGGGTGCTGCGGCTGTCGCGCAACTGGCTCGTCGCCCGGCTGATGTCGGTCTATGTCGAGGGTTTTCGCAACGCGCCGCTCCTGCTCTGGATCCTCCTGATCGCGGCGGTGGTCAATGAGGCCATGCCGCAGCCGCGCGAGTTCCGGGGCGAGGATGCGACGGCCTCGATGGTGCTTTTCGACAGCATCGCCTTTACCAACCGTGGCATCTATATCCCCGAGCCGCTGTTCAGCCGCTCGCTGGGCAATATCGATGTCGGCGGCTATTTCGCCATCTCCGTCGATCTGCTGGTGATCCTCTTTGTGCTCATCGGCGGCATCTATGCCTCGGCACGGCTGGGCGCCTGGGCCACCGACCAGCAAAACCGCACCGGCACCCGGCCGGCGGTGTTCTGGCAGCGGCTGGGGCTGACCCTCGGCCCGCTTCTGGTCGTGCTGGTGGCGCTGGGCTTTCATCTGGGCATGCCCTATCTGCCCGAAACCGGCATTCCGAATTTCCGCGACGGCATTCACATGCGCGATTCGCTGATTGCGATGTGGATCGCGCTGTCGCTTTACACCGGCGCCTTCATTGCCGAGATCGTGCGCGCCGGCATCCTTGCCGTCTCCAAAGGCCAGACCGAGGCGTCTTACGCGCTTGGCCTGCGGCCCGGCATCACGATGAACCTGGTGATTCTGCCGCAGGCGCTGCGGGTGATCGTGCCGCCGCTCATCTCGCAATATCTCAACCTGACCAAGAACTCCTCGCTCGCAATCGCCGTTGGCTACATGGATGCGACCGGCACGCTGGGCGGCATCACGCTCAACCAGACCGGGCGCGAGATGGAGTGCATCCTGCTGCTGATGGCGTTCTACCTGACCGTCTCGCTGTCAATCTCAGCGGCGATGAATGTCTATAACGAGCGCATCAAGCTGAGGGAGCGGTGACATGAGCGACACCAGCGCAAGCAACGTCGCTTTTGTCCGCGACGCCCAGATCCCGCCCAGCCCGCCGCCGCCCAGCCAGCGCGGGGGGATCAAATGGCTGCGGGAGAACCTGTTCTCCTCGGTCACCAACAGCATCCTCACCGTGCTGGGGCTGGTGGCGATCTACTTCATCCTGTCGGGCATCATTCCCTGGCTGACCGGGTCGGTCTGGAATGCAAGCAGCCTGAATGAATGCCGCGAGCTGGGCGAAGGTGCCTGTTTTGCGGTGATCAATGAGCGGTTCAACCAGTTCATGTTCGGCTTTTACCCGGCCGATCAGTATTGGCGGCCGGTGCTGACCTTTGTGCTCATGCTCGGGGCGCTGGCCCCGGTGCTGTTCCCCACGCTTCCCAAACGGGTGCTGTGGCTGACGGTGTTCTTCCCGGTCATCGCCTATTTCCTGCTTTTTGGCGGCTCGATCTGGGGCCCGCTGATGGTCGTGGCAAGCTTTGCCATTGCCGGGCTGATCGTGATGCGGGGGCCGGCCTATGTGGGATCGCTTGGCGCGATACTGCTGGGCGGGCTTGCGCTTGTGCTGCTGCTTCTCTTCGCGGTCAGCCGGGTCGATGGGGTAATCACGCGGGTGATCGCGGATCTGAGCATGGAGGGCTATGCCGAGGATCTGGCCGAGCAGATCGAGACCGCCGCGCCGGAGGACCGGCCGGCACTTGTGCGGCTGGCCGAGAACATCGAGGCCCTGCCGGGACGCCGTGACGAGCGGGCAGCGCTGACCGCCGAACTTGGCGATTTGCGCGATGCGGTGCCCGAGGCGCTGCGCGATATCGGCGAGCTGTCGCGCGTGGCGCCGGATGCGGCCACCCCCGATGAGCGCGCCGCGCTGGAGCGGTATCTCGACGCAAACACCCGTCTGGTCGCGCTCGACACGCTGATCTGGTCGACCGAATCCCGGGTCGGGCTGGTGGGGCTGGAGCGGGTGCCGTCGAGCGATTTCGGCGGCTTCACGCTGGTGCTCATCATCGGCATCACCGGGATTGCCGCCTCGCTGCCGATCGGCATTCTGCTGGCACTTGGGCGGCAGTCAAAGCTCTTTGTGCTGCGGGCGATCTGTGTGGGCTTTATCGAGTTCATCCGGGGCGTGCCGCTGATCACGCTGCTTTTCGTGGCCTCGACGCTGCTCAACTACTTCCTGCCCCCGGGCACCGAGTTCGACCTTCTGCTGCGCGTGTTGATCCTGGTGGTGCTATTCTCATCGGCCTATATGGCCGAGGTGGTTCGCGGCGGTCTGGCAGCCCTGCCCAAGGGGCAATATGAGGCCGGCGATGCGCTGGGGCTCGACTATTGGAAGTCGATGCGGCTGATCGTGCTGCCCCAGGCCCTGAAGATCTCCATCCCGGGCATCGTGAACTCTTTCATCGGGCTTTTCAAAGACACCGTGCTGGTGTCGGTGATCGGGCTTCTCGATCCGCTCAAGGGGATCCCCGAGGCGGTGCGCGGCAGCTCTGCCTGGCAAGGTGTCTATTGGGAGTTCTTCGCCTTCGTGGGGCTCTTCTTCTTCGTGTTCTGCTACGGCATGTCGATTTACTCGCAATATCTCGAGCGCAAGCTCAAAACCGATCACCGCTAGGGAGACGGATCATGGCCAATATCGAACTGACCAAGGAAGACGCACCGGCCGGTATGACCGTCTCGGACGAGGTCGCGGTGTCGATCGTCAAGCTCAACAAATGGTATGGCGATTTTCATGTGCTGCGTGACATCGACCTGACGGTCAATCGGGGCGAGCGGATCGTGGTCTGCGGCCCCTCGGGCTCGGGCAAATCCACGCTGATCCGCTGCATCAACCGGCTGGAGGAGCATCAGCAGGGCAAGATCGTCGTCGACGGCACCGAGCTGTCGAGCGATCTTAAGAACATCGACAAGATCCGCTCGGAAGTCGGGATGGTGTTTCAGCACTTCAACCTCTTCCCGCATCTGACGATCCTGCAGAACTGCACGCTGGCGCCGATCTGGGTGCGGAAGGTGCCCAAGAAAGAGGCCGAAGACACGGCCATGCATTTCCTGACCAAGGTCAAGATCCCCGAACAGGCCAACAAATATCCCGGCCAGCTGTCGGGCGGTCAGCAGCAGCGCGTGGCGATCGCGCGCTCGCTGTGCATGCGGCCGCGGATCATGCTTTTTGACGAGCCGACCTCGGCGCTCGACCCGGAGATGATCAAGGAGGTGCTCGACACCATGATCAGCCTGGCCGAGGAAGGCATGACGATGATCTGCGTGACCCATGAGATGGGGTTTGCGCGTCAGGTCGCGAACCGGGTGATCTTTATGGATCAGGGCCAGATCGTGGAGCAGAACGAGCCTGAGGCCTTCTTCCTCAACCCGCGCTCGGACCGCACCAAGCTCTTCCTCAGCCAGATCCTGGGGCACTGACCGACGACATCTTGGCGGCGCCGGGCCCGGCGTCGCCCCGCGCGGCTTTGCTGCCTCTCACAGGCGCGGCAAGATAGGGATCGGTGATAGGGATTGGTGTCAGACCAGTTCCTTGGGCGCCGCAAAGCAGCGGAACTCGCCACGGCCGAAATCGGCATCTTCCCAATCATCCGCCTCGAACTCGATGATGGCCGCCGCCGCGGTGGGGAACTTCTTGAAGGCCCGCGCGCAGGAGGCCGGGACCGTGCCATTGGCAAGCTTGCGCGCAAAGCTGGAGATGCCGGGCTGGTGCCCGACCATCACCACGGTGTCGGCCTCGCGCGGCACATGGCGCAGCACGGTCAGCATCGTGTCGGGGTCGGCCATATAGAGCCGTTTTTCGGATTTGGGCTCGGGCACGGTGGGGATCTGGGCGCTGATCCGCTCCCATGTCTCGATGCAGCGCCGTGCGGGCGACATGGCGACGAAATCGGGGCGCATGCCCTTCTCGGCCAGCCATGCCCCGGTCACCGGGGCGCTGAGCCGTCCCCGCTCGTTGAGCGGACGGTCGAAATCATCCAACTCCGGGTCGGACCAGGAAGATTTCGCATGTCTGACCAGCACCAGACGTTTCATGGGTCAACTGTTTGTTAACCCGTAACGGCCGGTCAAGCGGATTTCGATTTATCCACAGGCTTGTCCACGGCTTTCGTTCCACCAGAGGGTGCATTGCCGCGCAGGAAGGCTTCCATATGGCGCGCCGCCTGTTGCGGCACCGGGCGCCAGGCCGCGCCCACGGGGCAGGCATGACGCACCGCACAGCCCTGGGCGAGGCAGCTGGCCGCGCCCTCGCCGGACAGATAGGTGGCGCAGGCGGGCACGTCATAGGTGCCGCTGGCAAAGGCCGATACCGGGCAGGCGCTCTCGCATGGGCGCCCCTCGCAGGCCAGACAAGGCGCCGCGTCGGGCCGCGTCGGCAGGTCGAGCCGGTCGGGCAGCGCCAGAACCCCGCGGCAGGAGAACCAGAGCCCGGCGCGGGCATGCACCAGCATTCCGACGGGCGAGGGCCAGGCCCAGCCGCTGGCCACGGCCCAGGAGATCACCGGCAGCCAGGGCGGGCCCTCGAAGGGAAAGAGCGCGTCGCCCCCGAGGCTCTGCGCCAGGGCGCCGACGACCCGGCGCGACCATCGGTCGATGGGATGCGGCTGGCCATCGGCGGCCTCGGGCGCGGCGGCAAAGACCGCCTCCCAACGCGGGCCATCGGGGCCCAGCAGCACCAGCGTGCGCGCATCCGGGGCGATGCCGCCCGGGCTTTCGGGATGCAGCGCGCCCATGACCGCCAGCCCCTCACCGGCCGCTGCGGCCTCAACGTCAGACAGCGCCCTCATGCGCGGATCATGCTGCCGGCCCCATGCTCGGTGAAGAGCTCAAGCAGCACCGCATGCGGCGCGCGCCCGTCGAGGATCACGACAGCGCCGACCCCATCGGCAAGGGCGGCCAGCGCGGTCTGGGTCTTGGGGATCATCCCGCCGGCAATCACCCCGTCCTCGGTCAGCGCCTCGACCTCGGCGCGGGAGAGTTTGGTGAGCACCGCGCCCTCGGCATCCTTGACCCCCGCAACATCGGTCAGCAGCAGCAGCCGCTCGGCCTGCATTCCGCCGGCAATGGCCCCGGCGAAGGTGTCGCCATTCACGTTATAGGTCTCACCCGCGCGGCCCGCGCCCACAGGGGCCAGGACCGGGATGAAATCGCTTTGCAGAAAGGTGCGCAGCACTTCGGTATGCGTCTCGACCGGCCGGCCCACGAGGCCCAGATCCAGCACCTTTTCGATGCGGCTTTCAGGGTCGCGCACCGTGCGGGTCGCCTTCTCGCAGATCACCAGGTTGGCATCCTTGCCCGACAGGCCCACCGCCTTGCCGCCCTCGGCATTGATCGCCTGCACGATGCGCTTGTTGATGCGCCCCGAGAGCACCATTTCGACGACCTCGACGGTGGCCTCATCGGTCACCCGCAGGCCGGAGACGAATTCCGAGCGGATTGCCAGACGCTCCAGCATCTCGCCGATCTGCGGCCCGCCGCCATGCACGATCACCGGGTTCACATTGCACTGCTTCATCAAAACGACATCGCGGGCAAAGGCGGCCATGGTGCGGTCATCGCCCATCGCATGGCCGCCCAGCTTGATCACCACGGTGGCCCCGTCATAGCGCCGCAGATAGGGCAGCGCCTCGCTCAGCGTGCGTGCCGTCGCAATCCAGTCGCGTTTCATGGCAACCGATCTCTCCATCGCGCGATCCCCTTTTCCCTGCTCCTTATCGCGCAGGGGAACGGAGGGAAAGTGCCGCGCGCCCGGTCCTGCGGCTGCGTCAGATCGTGCTGAGGCCCCAAATGGCGGCGCGCAGTTCGGCGATGCCAACGCCCTTTTCCGAGGAGGTGGCGATCATCTCGGGATAGGCCGCGGGGTGGCGCACGAGATCCGCCGCGACCTGATCGGCCACGCGGGCGATCCCGCCGGGTTTGAGCTTGTCGGTCTTGGTGAGCACCACCTGAAAGCTCACAGCCGCGCTGTCCAGCAACGTCATGATCTCGTGATCCACCGGCTTTGCGCCATGCCGGCTGTCGATCAGGAGATAGGCGCGGCGCAGGCTCGGCCGTCCGGCCAGATAGCCCTTGAGGAGCGCCTGCCAGGCCTGAACCACCGGCAACGGCGCCTCGGCAAACCCGTAACCCGGCAGATCGACCAGAAAGAGCCGCCCGCCCAGGTCGAAATAGTTCAGCGCCTGGGTGCGGCCGGGGGTGTTGGAGGCCCGCGCCAGCCC
>JBCBKN010000176.1:0-8999 GCA_038521775.1 Pseudomonadota bacterium
GCGTCCCAGCTCCAGGCATCGGTGCCGGTCACGCGCACGCCGCGTTCGGTGAGGTAAAGCGTGGCCTCGCGCCCCATCCCGCAACCTGTCGCAACATAGGCCGGCGTGCCATAGGCCGCCGCCGCGGCGGTGTTGACCAGCACGATGTCGCCGGCGGCAAGCTCATGCCCGATGCGGGCCAGCTCGGCCTTCACATCGGCCGCCGTTGCCACATAGCCATCCGCAAAGGCCCGAAAATCCAGCTTGACCCCGCGGCCCCAGCACCAGTCGAGCGGGATCTCGTCGATGGTCAGCGCCCGCTTGCCACCATCCATGGTGGAGTGAAAATGATAGGGCGCGTCGAGATGCGTGCCGTTATGCGTCGACAGGGTGACCTGTTCGATCGCCCAGCCCTCGCCGCCCGGAAGCTGGTCGCGGGCGACCCCGGGGAAAAAGCCCAACACCTGTGCGGCGGTCTCATCATGGTTCATATAGGTGATCTTGGGTGCAAAGCCTGGCGGGTCGGAATGCTCGGTGTTCTCAAGCGGGCGGGCGAGATCAATGAGCTGCATCTCAACTCTCCTTAGCGGCCCAGCAGACCGGTTGCGAGGGGCGGGTAGGCAATGACCAGCACGAGGCAGACCAGCATCATCAGCGCGAAGGGCGCGGCCCCCACAAAGATGTCGGCCAGGCTGACGCTGGCATCGTCGAGCGTGGCCTTGATCACATAGACCGAGATCCCGAAGGGTGGTGTGAGCAGGCCGATCTCGACGGCGATCACCGTCACGATACCAAACCAGATGAGATCGACATTGAGCTGGGTGACCACGGGCAGCATCAGCGGCACCAGGATCAGCATGATCGAGCTGCTGTCGAGGATCATGCCCATCACGATGACGACCAGGCAATAAAGCAGGATCAGGCCCAGCACCGAGACCTCCATCCCCGCCACCATGCTGCCAAACCCCGCCGGCACGCCCGAAAAGGCCAGCATGCGCGAATACATCTGTGCAGCGATGATCAGGAAACAGATCGCGGCCGTGATCATGCCGGTTTCAACCAGCACCCGCCACAGCCCCTGGGCGGAAAGCCTGCGCTTGACCAGCCCGATGACCAGCGCGCCGGCCGTGCCGATGGCGCCGGCCTCCACCGGGGTGAAAAAGCCCAGATAGATGCCGCCCAGCACCAGAGCGATCAAAAGCGCGATGGGCAGGCCCTTGGCCAGCAGCTCGCGGGCCGTCGGTTCCGCATCGCCCGCCCCAAGCTTGTGGCCGACAAAGCCCGGTGCAAACACCGCCATCGCCACCGTGCCCATCGCAAACAGCGCGGCCAGCACCAGCCCCGGGCCCAGCCCGGCCAGGAAGAGAGCGCCAATGTTCTGTTCGGTCAGCAGGCCGTAGAGGATCAGCAGCAGGCTGGGCGGGATCAGCATGCCCAGGACCGAGCTTCCGGCCACCAGCCCCACCGAAAACCGGGTATTGTAGCCATGGCGGCTGAGCTCTGGCACCGCGATCTTGGTAAACACCGCCGCCGAGGCGATCGAGATGCCGGTGATCGCCGCAAAGATCGTGTTGGCAGCGATGGTGCCCACGCCCAGCCCGCCCTTCAGGCGCTTGAACATGGCATTGGCCACATCGAAAGCGTCGCGCCCCATCCCGCTTTCCGAGACGATAAAGCCCATCAGCACAAAGACCGGCACCACGCCGAAGAAATAGCTTGAGATCGCATCGTTTGCCGCCAGCCCCAGCATCTTTGCGGCCAAAAGCGCATTGCCCTTGATCGCCCAGACCCCCAGGAACGAGCACAGGATCAGCGCAACCGGCACATAAAGCCCGCCCAGCACCAGCGCGCCCATCCCCAGAAGGCTGGCAATGCCGATGGCAAAATCGGTCACGCGGACGGGTCCGGCTGCGGTCGCGTCGGGCCCGGATCACGGGCCTCTGGCAGCAGGAACCGGCGCAGAATGCGCGCCAGGAATTGCAGCGCCAAAAGGCTGGCCCCGATCAGGATCATCAGCTTTACGGGCCAGGTCGGGAAGGTGACATTGCCGACCGAGCCCACAAAATCCCCGCGCGCGATCGACCGGGTGAGGATCGGGAAATGGGCATAGAGAATGGCGCCCACGACCAGGATGCCGAGGCATTCATAAAGCGTCTCGAGCGCTGCGGCGAGCCGTGGGCGGCGGCGGATCAAGAGGTTGATCAGCCCGTCCGAGCGGGTCATCCGACCCGCCTTCAGCGCCTGCGGCACCTGCAGGAACACAATCGCGACGATGGAGAGCGACACCATCTCCGGCACGCCGGGCAAAGGCTGGCCAAAGGCCTCGCGCCCCGCCACGTCGATGCAGATGATCGCAACCAGGGCGACGATCAGCAGCGTGCCGATGATGTTGGCACCCTGCGTGGCCCAGTCGAGCCCCCGCAGGATGCGCGCGACCTGGGTCATTCCTTGTCCCAGTCTCGCAGCGGGGTGGCGCCCGCCTTGCGCATGGCGTCGAGATAGAGCGCCATCATGGCGCTGCCATGCTTGTTCTGCGCGTCGAGCCCGGCCGCCCACTCGGCGGCGGCATTCTCCATACCGTTCGCCCATTCAAGCCGCATTGCGTCGGAAGCGGTGGCAACGGTTGCCCCGGCCTCCTCCATTTTGGAGAGGGCGAGCGCCACGAACCCTTCCAGGTCGGCCAGGTACCAGGCCATTGCCGCATCGGCGCCGGCGCGGAAGGCGGCCTGAACCTCGGCGTCGAGCCCGTCCCACCAATCCTTGTTGGCACAGATCGCGCCGGCAAATTGCGCGCCCAGACCAAACTTGGTGATATGCGGCGCCACCTCGAAAAGCTTGCCGGGGAAGGCCGCCGACGCAAAGACGATCACCCCGTCATAGACCCCGGTCTGCAGCTCGTTGTAATAGGTGGTGAGGTTGCCTTGCACGCCCACGGCACCTGTGCCCGACAGCCAGTTGATGGCCGGACCGGGCGCCGCGATCTTGCGCCCCTCCAGATCGGCCAGCGAGGTGATCGGGAAGGTCGTCATCAGCAGATAATCGTCGATGGCCGTCGGCGAGCCGAGATAGACGACGTTGTTCTCGGTATAGGCCTCCAGCATCCGCGGATCATTGAGATGCAGATCGTGCAGCACCTCGGTCACCAGATTGACGTCGGCGCTGACAAAGGGGGTGTAATAGGTGACGTTCTGCACCGCGAGCTTGGCCGGATCGAAGAGCGACGAGCAGATGCCGATCTCGGCCAACCCCGCCTCAAGCGCTTCCAGCTCTTCGCCCACCCCCGCAATCGCGCCGCCATATTGTTCGGAGGCCGAAAGCGTGTGGCCGAGCTTTTCGAGCTCCGCCGTCACGGTGGGAATATAGGCCTGCGGAAACTGTTTGACCCAGCGGAAGATCGGCGGATGGCCCGCCACGATCGTCACCGAATAGCTGTCGGCCCGAACCGGCGACGGCCCGGCCGTCAGGATGGCCGACACGGCAAGGCCCAGCGACAGCGCGCCAAGAATGGTTGCTTTCATCATCTCCTCCCAAGGATCCTGCGCGCGGGTGGGCCCGCGTCGATCTGCGTCTGACCCTAGGCCAAAGCGGCGAGGTCGGGAAATGAACATTTGCACTGCGGCCCATTGATCAGAATGATGGCGGCATGCATCTCGATAACTTTGATCTCAACCTGCTTGTGGGCATCGAGGCCCTGATGCGCCGCAAAAGCGTGACCGCCGCGGCAAAGGAGCTGCACATCACCCAATCGGCGATGAGCAGTGCGCTCAAACGCGCGCGCCGGCATTTCGCCGATGAGATCCTCTATTATGACGGGCAGCATATGGTCCCCACCCCGTTCGGGCGCGACCTGCAATTGCTGGTGCCAGAGATGATCGCCTCGCTTCGGGCGCTGTCGCGGATGCGCGCGGAGGGCGCGATCGAGCGGGTGGAGCGGCAGTTCACCATCATCGCCTCGGACTATGTCGCGGCCGTCTACATCGCGGCGCTCAGCCGGCAATTGGCGCGCGTTGCGCCGCAGGTGTCGTTGGCCGTGCTGCCCTTCACGCAGGAGTCGCTGCGGCGCTTTCATGCCGGCCGGATCGATTTTCTGATCGCGCCGAAATCGGCAACCATCGAAGGCGAGGCCGATCTGCTGTTTGAGGACGGGTTTCGATGCGTGCTCTGGCGCGACAATCCGGTTTTGTCCGCGGGTTTGACGGCCGAGGCCTATCTCTCCGCCTCCCACATCCTCACGAGTTTTTTTTTGGAGGAGGGCAAGAGCCATTTCGAGCGGTGGCTGGCCGATATCGGGCCCAGCGTTCGGATCGTCGCCGCGCTTCCCAGTTTTGTCATGCTGCCCCATTATGTCAGCGGCACCAATCGCGTGGCGACCATCCATCACCGGCTGGAGCCGCATTTCGCGGCGCATAACGATCTTGTCTTTGTCGACACGCCGCTGCCGGTGCCGCCGCTGCAGGAATATCTCGTCACCAACCCCATCCAGCGCCATGACACCGAGGCAATGCTCTTGCGCGGCATCATGCATGAGGTGGCCGCAAAACTGCCGCCGCACCCGGCCGGTTAGACGGGCGCGGCCGTGACGAGGTCGCTTCGACCGAGGGCGCAAACGCACATCCCAGTGCCAAGTCGTGCTAAAGAAGAATGCTGTCGCTGAGATCCGACAAATCAGTGTTTAGCAACTCAAGCCGTGTTCCGGAAAAATTCTCGGTTTCTCGACGCGAAATAACGACGATCACCACGTTATCCCCGGATTGGTAGATACGATCGAGATCGTTCAGGGTGAGCACGCCATAGTCTGAGAACCGACCATCATCCGTTGACAGCAGGTCCTGGGTAGGATCGAAATCGAGCACATCGTATTCGCTCATACCGAAGCCGCGCTTGATCTCGATGCCAAGAACGTCTCTGCCAGCGCCTAAAGTCGCCTCTGCCCCATCATCGGGGCGAACCACATCCGAGCCGCTCCCACCATAAAGAATGCCGGAGCCGGCCAAAATGTCGTTGCCCTCGCCGCCATAGCCAAACGCTCCTGTCTCCGCGACAACCCGGTCCCCGCCAGCGCCACCGTATCCGACGGCACCCGCTTCGACGAAAACTCGGTCGCGACCGTCACCTCCCCGCGCTTCGCCTGTGCCGGCAAACGACACTAAGTCATCGCCCGATCCACCGAACATCGTTGCAGTTCCCAGGCCCGCGGCAATCCCTTCCAGCCGGTCATTGTCGGCACCGCCAAATGCCATCGATTCCGACCGACCTTCAAACAGGCCCCGGGACCGGGACAGCGTGTCGGCGCCATCACCGCCAAAGAACGTGTAGCCCTCCCGAGCCTCGTTGATGTTGCTGATTACGAGTGTATCGTTGCCGGCATCCCCAAAGAAAGTGCCGAGGCCACGGCTGGTAAACCTGTCATTGCCATCACCCCCAAACACGAGATCGCCGGATGCGGCTAGGACTTCGTCGTTCCCGTCGCCGCCATACACCGTGGTTCCGCCGCCGCGCGATGTGATGTCATCCGGGCCTCCGCGCCCCAGGATCCGGTCCGCGCCCTGCGCAATGACCCGATCGCCCCGGACTTCCGATCCAACAATCACCTCGACGCCTTCGGTGTTGACATTCGACACCGAGTTAAAGCCGGGCAGAGTCTGAAGCACTAGGTTGTCCGTGCCTTCCCCTCCAAAAATGATTGCAAATGAAGATGCCACGGCAAACACGTCATCGCCAACGCCACCGGTGACTGTGAAGCCCGTGTCACGCAATACGATGATGTCGTCGCCTTCGCCTGCATCGATATGTCCGCGCGTGGATTGGCCGACAAAACGATCGTCACCCGTGCCAAGATCGACTTCGGCAGTCCGACGACGGAAGAAACTGTTCGTCAAAGTCACGTCGTCATTGCCATCGCCCGCGTCAATTGTCGCACTGCCGTCGCCAGACCTTAGAACATCATCGCCGTCGAACCCTTTTAACACGCGGCCAGACTGGCCACCGATGAGCGTATCGGCCGCATTTCCGCCGATAAGTGTAAGGTTTTCGATGTTCAGTGCCGATTGCG
This sequence comes from Pseudomonadota bacterium, assembly GCA_038521775.1. Classification (GTDB taxonomy): domain Bacteria; phylum Pseudomonadota; class Alphaproteobacteria; order Rhodobacterales; family Rhodobacteraceae; genus J013. Next base: position 6,032 of record JBCBKN010000176.1, read on the forward strand.
GGCGCACGACGGTGTTGGGAGCAACCATCGACCCGATGATCGATTCAAAGCCTGAGGCCGAAAAGTCGGGAGCACCTGCAACCGTGATTGTGCCATCGACTGCAAGTGTGACCGCACCGGTTGCCGCGCTCAGGTCGAGAACGTCATTGTCACGAAACTCGCCGCGTCCCGGTGACCCGCCATAGAGTTCGGCGGCCCCAGAACGCCACACGACACGGTCATCTCCTTCGCCGGTCTCGACGAACCAGTCGCCTCCGACAATGACCCGGTCTGCGAGGTTAGATGCCACAAAGGCCTCGATATTGACGAGCCGATCAATGTATACCTCGTTGGAAACCGGATCGCGGCCCCTGACGACGCCCAGTCGCAAATCGGCATTCAACGGTCCTGCAGGTCGGACTTCTCCGACGTCATAGGCGACAGTGTCGAAGCCGGCGCCGCCGTTCAGCAGATCACTGCCCCAGCCAACCACATTCTGGCTGCCAATGACGGCCTCGATCAGAATGTCGTCTCCCGGCCCGCCAAAAACCGAATCGTCTCCATCACCACCAAAAAGCAAATCAGCGCCGTCAAGACCACGAATAACATCCGAACCTCGACCGCCACTTAAATAGTCATTGCCAGACGATCCAATCAGTGTTTCATTTAGTGCTGAACCCAAACGAGTGACCATTGCCTATACCCACAATTTGTTGCTACAGTGATTGATTACGTACATTAGCGTTTCGCAAGATGGAAGGTGTTTGTTTGCCAAACCGAACGCCAGTCGCCAGCGGCAAGAACGTCTTCTTGACCGTCCGGTGGGGTTTGCCCCCGCTCAGACCGCGAGCCGGTAGGCGCGGATCGCGTTGCCGCCGAACACCGCCTGACGGGATGGTGCATCGAGCCCGCCGCAGAGCGCGTCGGCCGCCGCGCGCCATTCGCCATACTCGGCCGCCAACCGCACCACCGGCCAGTCCGAGCCCCAGATCACCCGGTGCGGGCCAAAGGCTTCCAGCACCGTGTCGGCCCAGGGGCGCAGATCGCTCAGCGTCCAGCCGGGCGCTGCTTCGGTGACGAGGCCGGAGAGCTTCACATAGGCGCCCGTTGCGGCCAGGCGGCGCATGCCCTCGGCCCAGCCGGCAAACCCGTCCATGCCGTCGCGGATCTGCGGCTTCATGCAATGGTCGATCACCACGCGCATCTCGGGATGCCGCTCCAAAAGCGTGGCGAAATTGGGCAAATGCTGCGGAAAGCCAAGTGCATCGAAGGTGAGCCCCAGCTCGGTGAGCGCCGCATAGCCCCAGGCCAGATCCGCGCGCAGCATCCAGTCGAGATCAGGGACATCCTGGATCATCGGCCGCAGCCCGACGAATTTGGGATGCGCGGCAATGCGCTCCAGATGCTGCCGATGGCTGGGATCCTCGAAATCCACCCAGCCGACCACCCCGGCGATGCGCGGGTCGGCATCGGCAAGGCCCAGCATGTATTCGGTCTCCTCGATGCTGGGCGCGGCCTGAACCAGCACGGTCGCATCGATCCCGTGGGCTGCGAGATGCGGGGCGAGATCGGCCGGGCCATAGGGGCGGGCGAGCAGCGGGTTGTCCTTGGGCATCCAGCCATAATCGCCCCGCGCGGGGTGCCAGTAATGCTGATGCGCATCGATCTGCACGGGCCTAGCCCGCGCCCGGAGGCGCATCTGGAGCCGCATGTGGGGGCGCATCTGGGGGCGCATCGGTGGGCGCATCGGGGCGCATCAGCCCCTCGGCCTTCAGCGCGGCCCAAAGTTCGGGCGGGATCCGCGCCGAGGCGACCGCGGCATTGCCGATCATCTGACCCAGGCTCTGCCCGCCGGGGATTACCGAGACGACGCTGGGATGCATGAGGGGAAAGCGAAACGCCGCCTCGATCAGCGGCACATCATGGCGCGTGCACACCGCCTCGATGCGCCGCACCCGCTCAAGCACCGTCTCCGACGCGGGATCGTAATTGTAATAGGCCCCCGGCACCGGGCCCGTGGCCAGAATGCCGGAATTGTAGGGCCCGCCGATCACGATGCCAATGCCGCGCGCCTGACAGAGCGGCAGGAAGCTCGTCAGCGCCTCCTGTTCGAGAAGCGTGTAGCGGCCGGCGAGCAGGAAGAGATCGAAATCCCCCCGCTCGGCCAGCGTCTGGCAGACCTCCCACTCATTCACGCCGGCGCCGAAGGCCGCGATCACCCCCTCCTCGCGCAGCCGCATCAGCGCGTGATAGCCCCCGCCCGGACCCATCAGCGTGGCGACATGCGCATCGACCGCGGCGCGGGAGCCATGATTGGCGACATCGATGTCATGGACATAGAGAATGTCGATCCGGTCAGCACCCAGCCGCTCCAGCGAGAGCTCGACCGAGCGGAGCACCCCGTCATGGGTGAAATCATAGACCTCGCGCCGGGCCGGCACCTCGAACCATTTGTCGGGGTCCATCCGCTCGCCGGGCGCGCAGACCTGCAGAAGCCGGCCCACCTTGGTTGAGAGCACATAGGCGTCGCGCGGCCGCCCGCGCAGGGCCCGGCCCAGCCGCCGCTCCGACAGGCCCAGCCCGTAAAGCGGTGCTGTGTCGAAATGCCGAACGCCGGCCTCCCAGGCCGCCTCCAGCGTCGCATCGGCCTCGGCCTCGGAAATCGCGCGATAAAGATTGCCCAAAGGGGCGGTGCCGAACCCAAGCTCGGTGAAGCTGAGCCCGCCAGTGCCCCGCCGGTCCCACGCCCTTGTCCGGATCATTTCACCGCTCCTGCCGCCATGCCCTGGATGATGTATTTCTCCAAGACGATGCCGATGACGATCAGCGGCGCGATGGCGGCGGTCGAAAGAGCGGCCATCGACCACCAGTTGATCCCCTGGCTGCCGGTCTGCGAGGCGACCATCACCGGCAGGGTCTTGGCATCGGTCGAGGTCAGCAGGGCGGCGAAGAAATACTCGTTCCAGGTCAAGACCAGGCTCAACAGGAA
>JBCBKN010000177.1:0-8976 GCA_038521775.1 Pseudomonadota bacterium
CGCCGGTGGGAGTTTGACCCCGACACCACCGCAAGCCCGCCGCGGCGCAGTCGGCATGAGACCTTCGAGATCGCCACCGATCTGACGCGCGACCGGATCCTCGACAGCTTCGCCTCGCCCGACGCGATCGGATTTTGGGACCTGCCGGATTTCATCGCCACGCTGCGCGCCTCGGGCTTTTCGGCCCTGCGCCACGAGATGCATTACCAAAAGGAGCTCGCCAAACCGCTGCTTTTTGCCGCGATGGTGCTGCTGGGGGCGGCCTTCTCGATGCGCCATGTCCGCTTCGGCGGGCTGGGCTGGATGATGCTGGGCGCCACCCTGACCGGATTTGGCTTGTTCTTTGTGTCCGATATCACCCAAGCTTTGGGCGCTTCGGGAGCGATTCCGACGCTGATTGCGGCCTGGGTGCCGCCAAGCGCAGCCGCGCTGCTGGCCATCGGGCTGATCCTTCAGCTTGAGGATGGGTAAGGCGACCGCGGCCCGCCGCATGAGGGGAGGGGGAGGTGCGCGGGCTCTGTCTTGCAGCGCTCTTGGTGCTCGCGGGCCTTGCCGGCCGTCCTGCGCATGCACAGGCAATTGACCTGCCCGCGCGCGATCTGCCCGTCACCCTGATTGCCGACACTGTGCGCTATGACACCGAGGCCGAACGGCTGGTGGCCGATGGCAATGTGCAGGTTTTTTACGATGGGCGCACACTGACGGCCGCGCGCATCACCTATGACGCCCCCAGCCGCACCATCCTGGCCGAGGGGCCCATCACGCTGCGCAATTCCGACGGCTCGACATTGAACGCAACCTATGCCGAGCTCGATCCCGAGCTGCGCAACGGGCTGTTGCGCTCGGCCCAGGCGGTGCTGCAGCGCCGGTTCCGGATTGCCGCGGTCGAAGGGCGGCGGATCGAGGGGCGCTACAACCTTCTTGATCGGGCGGTGTTTTCCAACTGCACCGTTTGCCCCGCAGCCCCGGTCCCGCTCTGGCGCATTCGGGCCTCGCGGGTGCTGCATGATCAGGAGGCCCAGCTCATCCATTATGAGGATGCGACCTTCGATGTGATGGGCGTGCCGCTGATTTACCTGCCCTATTTCAGGCATCCCGACCCCACGCTCGAGCGTGGCACCGGGTTCCTCATGCCCTCGGTGCAGACCTCCGACACCTTCGGCTATGGCCTGCGCACGCCATACTATTGGGCCATCGACGATCACTCGGATGCCACGATCACCCCGTTCCTGACCACCGATGAAGGGCTGGTGCTGGAGGGCGAGTACCGCCAGGCCTTCACACGCGGGAGCCTGTTTCTCCTCGGCGCGGTCACTCTGGACGATTTGCCCGGCCAGCGCGGGATCCGCGGGCGGCTGATCGGCGAGGCCTACAGCTATGTCTCCGACGACATCTTTGTGCGCGCGGCCCCCGATATCGTGTCCGATGACGGGTTTCTGAGCGATTTTGAATATTCCGACATCGACCGCCTGACCTCGGACGCGGCCATCGCGCAATTCTCCCGCCATGGCTATTGGGAGGTGGGTGCGGCCTATTTTCAAAGCCTGCGCGACGGCGAGCGTGTGGGCAGCATTCCCATCGCATTGCCGGAGATCGACCTGCGCCACACCTGGACCGACACGGCGCTGGGCGGGCTGTTGGGCGTCCGGCTCAATGCTGTGGGCTTGCGCCGCAGCGCCGGGCAGGATGTCATCCGCGGCACGCTGGGGCTCGATTGGGAGCGGAGCTGGTACACCTCCACCGGGCTCGTTCTGACCGGGATCGCCCAGGCCCAGGCCGATCTTTTCCGGATCTGGGACAGCGCAACGCCCGACACGGTCGAAAACGGCTTTGAGACCCGCTTTGCCCCCACGCTGGGCATCGAGGCGCGCTACCCGCTGATCCGCGCGACCGAGGATGCGATCCATGTGCTGGAGCCCATCGCGCAGCTGCACTGGTCCGACAGCTCGATCGATCAGGACCGGCTGCCCAATGAAGACAGCCAGCTGGTCGAACTCGACGCCACCAACCTTTTCGACACCTCCCGCTTTGCCGGCTTCGACCGGATCGAAACCGGGCTGCGCGCAAATCTGGGTCTTCGCTATGAGCGCATCGACGACCGCGGGTGGACGGTGGGCGGCGTGCTGGGCCGGGTGTTTCGTGCCGAAGCCCAGGACGTCTTTACCGGCGTACCAGCCCTTTCGGGGGCGGAATCCGACTATGTCGCAGCACTGACGCTCGAGCTGCCACCCTTTGCCAGCTTTGTTGGCCGGGTGCTTTTGCGCGACGATTTCACCTTCGACCGCAGCGAGCTGCGGCTGGATCTGGACTATCACGGCGCCGAGTTTTCAGGCAGTTACAGCTTTCTCTCGCAAGATCTGCTGGGCAGCGCATTGGAGGAGCGCGAGGAAGGCGCCCTGTCGGCCGCCTATCGCCTGACCCCCAATTGGCGGCTCTCCGGCGCGATGATCTACGATTTGCAGAACAATGATTTCGTGCGGGCCAAGGCCGGCGTGACCTGGGCCAATGACTGCGTGGAGGTTGATTTTTCGGTATCGCGCCGATTTACAAGCTCAAGCGAGGTGAACGCGTCGACAAGCTTTGGGCTTCAGGTGCGGCTGGCCGGGCTGGGTGCCGCAACAAAGCTGCCCGATGCGCAAAGCCGGTGCGCGATGCAGATACGGTGACATGTGGAGGGGGCCGCGATGATGAAAAACCTGAGCCAATGTCTCGGCAGGCTGGGACGGCGGATCGCCAGCGCGGTGCTGTGCGTCGGGCTGGGCACGGGGCTGGGCGCGGGGCTGATCTGGGCGTCAGGCGGTCCTGCCTCGGCCCAGGAGGGCGATCTCTATGCCCCGGCGCTGGTCGTCAATGATGCGCTGATCACCGAATACGACATCCGCCAGCGGGTGCGCCTGATGGAGGTGATGCGGGTGCCGGCCAGCGACCCGCGCGAGCAGGCCATTGAAATGCTGATCGAGGACCGGCTGCGCGCGCAGGCGGCAAGACAGGCGGGCATCGAGCTTACCCAGACGCAGATCGACGATGCGCTTGAAGAATTTGCGCGCCAGCGCAATCTGAGCGCGACGCAGATGCTGTCGCAGCTTCGCAGCGCCGGCATCACGCGGCAGGCCATGGTCGATCTTCTGGCCAATCAGGCCGCGTTCCGCGAGGCGATGCGGCTGCGGTTTCTGTCGCGGGCCACACCCACCGATTCCGAGATCGAAACCGAGCAGGGCCGCGGGCTGACCGCCACCCGTCAATCGGTGCGCCTGGCCGAACTGGTGATCCCTGTGCGTGAGCGTGGAGAGCTGCGCACCGCTCAGCTTGCCGAGGAGCTTTACACAAATCTCACCGGCGGCGCGGATTTTGCGGCCGCCGTGCGCAGCTATAGCCGCGCGCCTACGGCCCGGCGCGGCGGCGAGGTCGGCTGGGTGCCGCTCGACCGGCTGCCGCCCCAGATCGGCACGCAGATCGCCCTCTTGCAGCCGGGTCAGGTCACCCGGCCCATCGATGTGCCCAATGCCGTGGTCATCCTGCAGCTGGTCGAGATCCGCGAGGATGCAGGCCCGGTCACCGACGCATCAGATGTTCGGGTGACGGTGGGCCGGCTGATCATTCCGCTGCGTGCCGAACCCTCGGAGACCGACATCGCGGCGGCCGCGGCCGAGGCCGAACAGCTTGGCCGGCAACTCTCAAGCTGTGCCGATGTGCAGTCCCGCCAGCGCAGCTATGAGGCCGCGTCGGGCGTTCAGGGCCCGGTTCCGTTGAGCGCGCTTCCCGATGCGGAGCGGACGGCGCTCGCACCGCTCTCGGTGGGGCAGGTGACGCCGCCGGTGCGGGTGGCGACCGGCATGGCGGTGATTGTGCTCTGCGCCCGGACCGGGGACACCGACACCACCAGCATCGAGCAGATCCGCGGTCGGCTGATCAGCGAGCGGATGACCTCCTTCGCCCAGGGCTATCTGCAGGAGCTGCGCCGCGACGCGGTGGTTGAGTATCGCTGATGCCCCTGCCCGCCATCGCGCTGAGCCTGGGCGACCCCGCGGGCATCGGCGCCGATATTGCGGCGGATGCCTGGGATGTCTTGCGCGGCGAGATTGCCTTTTTTGCCATCGGCGATCCGGCGGCCCTGGCCGCCACCGGGGTGTCGCTGCGTGAGATTTCGGGGCCCGAGGAGGTCTCGGGTCCGGATGCGCATGCCCTGCCCATCCTGCCCGTGCCGCTGGCCAAGCCGGCCAGGCTGGGCCATCCCGACCCTGCCAATGCGCGCGCGGTGATTGCGGCAATCGAAACCGGCGCCCGCCTGGCCATGTCGGGGCGTGCCGCGGCCCTCTGCACCGCGCCCATCAACAAGGCCGCCCTCTACACCGGCGCGGGCTTTGCCTTTCCCGGGCATACCGAGTTTCTGGGCGCGTTGGCCGGGGTCGACCGCCCTGTGATGATGCTGGCCGGGCCGGGTCTGCGCGTCGTGCCGGTCACCATCCACATTCCGCTCTCCGATGTCCCGGGGGCGCTCAGCGCGGCGCTGCTCGAAGACACGCTGCGGGTCACGCATGCGGCCCTGATCCGCGATTTTGGCCTGCCCGCGCCGCGTATTGCCGTGGCCGGGCTCAACCCGCATGCCGGAGAGGGCGGCCATATGGGGCGCGAGGACGCGGATCTGATCGCCCCGGTTCTGGAAGGGTTGCGCGGTCACGGGTGGGACCTGCGCGGCCCGCTGCCGGCCGACACGATGTTTCACCCCCGGGCGCGGGAGGGGTATGACGCGGCCGTCTGCATGTATCACGACCAGGCGCTGATCCCCATCAAGACCCTGTCTTTCGATGAGGGGGTGAACGTGACGCTCGGCCTGCCATTTGTCCGCACCTCGCCAGACCATGGCACCGCCTATGACATTGCCGCCCAGCGGCAGGCCCGCCCCGACAGCCTGATCGCGGCGCTGCGCATGGCCCATGACCTGGCCATGCAGAGGTCGCGCAGCGCGCCAGCCGCTCAGGTGACATGAGCACGCCGGATGGGCTTCCGCCCTTGCGTGAGGTCATTGCCGCCCATGGGCTCACGGCGCGCAAGGGGCTGGGACAGAACTTCCTCCTCGATCTCAATCTCACGCGGCGGGTGGCAAGGGCGGCCGGAGATCTGAGCGGCGTCGATGTGCTGGAGGTCGGACCCGGGCCCGGGGGCCTCACCCGTGCGCTGCTCTTGGAAGGGGCGCGGCATGTGGTGGCGATCGAACGCGACCGGCGCTGCCTGCCCGCACTTGCCGAGATTGCCGCGCGCTGGCCGGGGCAACTGACGGTGCTGGAGGGCGACGCGCTGCGGCTCGACCCTGTGCCGCTTTTGACGCCGCCTGCAAAGATCGTGGCAAACCTGCCCTACAATATCGGGACCGAGCTGCTGGTGCGCTGGCTTGCAGCACCCAGCTGGCCGCCCTTCTGGCAGAGCTTGACCCTGATGTTTCAGCGCGAGGTTGCGCAGCGCGTGGTCGCCCAGCCCGGCTCGAAAAGCTATGGCCGCCTGTCGGTCCTGGCGCAGTGGCGCAGCGAGGCGCGCCTGATGTTTGACATTGCGCCCTCGGCCTTCATCCCGCCGCCCAAGGTCACCTCAAGCGTGATCGGTCTGCATGCACTTTCCCAGCCGCGGGCGCCGGCCGATCTGACGACGTTGGAACGCGTCGTGGCGGCGGCCTTCGGGCAACGCCGCAAGATGCTTCGCGCCAGCCTGCGGGCGGTGTCGGCCGCGCCCATCGACTTGCTCGACGGGCTGGGCATCGACCCGACGCGCCGTGCAGAAACGCTCTCTCTCGACGAGTTCTGCGCCTTGGCCCGCGCGGTTCAGGCCAAGGGGTGATCGCGACAAGCGACCGCCGGGCGGTCAGCCGGCCGGCACCTCGTCTGGCGTGGCAGGGCTCGCCGGCTCCTTGCTGCGCGTGGTGCGCCGGCGCGGTGTGCGGCTGCGCGGTTTGGCGGCTTTCGGGCTGTCTTCCGACGCGGGCTCGCTGTCTTGGACGCTGTCCTGCACCGGCTCGGCCGGAGTGACCTCCACAGGTTCCAGCGACACCGAGCTTTCGGGCGTCTCGACCAGCCCCAGATGATCGCTCTCGACATCGCTGCTGTCGATGGTCGCCAGGGCATCGGCCACCGTGACCACCGATTGCTCGTCGCTTTGGCTCAGCGGAACCGCCGCGTCGAGATCCGGCGCAACGGGCTGGGCGACGGGCGTGGCATCGGATTTGGGCGCCATTTCGCGTTGCGCATCCGCAAGCATCCGAATGTAGTGCTCCGCATGCTGCTGAAAGTTCTCGGCCGAAATCCGATCGCCGGCCGTTTGCGCATCGCGCGACAATGTTGAGTATTTTTCAATGATTTGCTGCGGCGTGCCGCGAACTTTGCCTTCCGGCCCGGCACTCTCAAAAACGCGGTTGACAATATTACCGAGGCTTTTGCGCCCGTTTTTGCTCCGCGAGCGGTTCTTGCTGGATGATCTCATACGAACTCGCCTGGTCCCTTGCTGTGAGGTGCAGGCCATGACTGGCCCCGATATCGAAACCGGTCCATCAAGCACCTCTTGCTCTGCAAATCCCGGACTGGAGGGGCGGCTGCAAATCCCCAACGCCCCATAACCGTCTGGGTGGGTTGGTTGTACGCGCGAGGCCACGCGACAGCAACCCCTCCAACATATGTAAATGTCAACTTAGGCGGATTATTGCCTAAACTGTGTCATCGCTGCACTATTGCACACCGGTCCACACCGTCCATATCCTTAACATATGAAACTCTCCAACCCATTGATTTTGAATATATTTCCTTGAATTCTGTTGCCTGGTTCTGACCGAGCTCGAAAAGCGCGCGACCGGTTTTAGACATGTGCAACTCTAGATTGACACTAAGCTTGCGATACACGCTCAGACCGTCCCGACCGGGGCTCAGTGCCGCGCGCGGTTCCCAGTTTCGCAGCTCCGGTGCGAGCGCTGGAAGCGCGTCCTCAGCGATATAAGGCGGGTTGCACAGGATGAGATCGAACCGCCCGGAAACGGCCGTCAACCAGTCGCTCCGACGCAGCTCGGCCCGGTCGGCCACGCCGAACTTTTTGGCATTGCGCGCCGCAACCGCCAGGGCTGCGGCGGAAATGTCGACACCAAGCCCGCGTGCCTGCGGCCATTCGGCCAACAGCGTCACCAGCAGCGCGCCGGACCCCACGCCAAGATCGAGGATGCGGTGCGGCGCCGGGCCGTCCAGCGCCACGGCGATCAGCGTTTCGGTTTCGGGCCGCGGGTCGAGCACATCGGGCGTGACATCGAAGGACCGGCCCCAAAAGGCACGCGTGCCCAGGATCTGAGACACCGGCTGGCGGGCACAGCGCGCGGCAATGAACGCCTCAAACGCCGTTGCCTCAGACGCACCCATCGACGCATCGAGCCGTGGCGTCAGCTGCGCCGGGTCCAGACCGGCGGCGGCGCGCAGCAACAGCCTTGCATCGCGCGCAGCCCCCGGAACATCCGCCGCCTCAAGCCGGACGATCGCCGCAGCCAGCGCCTGGGCGCGGGTCACGCCTCCATCGCGGCAAGCCGCGCGGCCTGATCCGCCTCCACCAATGCATCGGTCACCTCGGTCAGATCGCCGGCAAGGATCTGATCGAGCCGGTGCAGGGTCAGCCCGATCCGATGATCGGTCACCCGCCCTTGCGGAAAGTTATAGGTGCGGATGCGCTGCGACCGGTCGCCCGAGCCGATTTGCTCGCGCCGGTCGGCCGCGCGTTCATCCGCCGCCGCCTGTCGCTTCAGATCATAAAGCTTGGCCCGCAGCACCTGCATGGCCTGCGCGCGGTTCTGATGCTGGGATTTTTCGGAGCTGGTGACGACGATACCGGTCGGCAGATGGGTGATGCGCACCGCCGAATCGGTCGTGTTCACGTGCTGCCCCCCTGCCCCGCTGGCGCGCATCGTGTCGATGCGAATGTCGCTGGCGGGAATGTCGATTTCGGTCTCCTCGGCCTGGGGCAGCACGGCAACGGTGGCGGCCGAGGTGTGAATGCGCCCACCGGATTCGGTCGTCGGCACACGCTGGACCCGGTGCACTCCGCTCTCGAATTTGAGCCGTGCAAAGGCCCTGTCGCCGGTCACCATGGCCACAAGCTCGCGCACACCGCCAAGCTCGGTGAGGCTTTCCTCCAGGATCTCCATTCGCCAGCCGCGGCTTTCGGCATGGCGCAGATACATGCGCATGAGATCCCCGGCAAAGAGCGCGGCCTCTTCGCCGCCCGTGCCGGGACGGATCTCCAAGATGGCCGAACGCTCGTCGGCCACATCGCGCGGCAGCAGCGCAAGCCGCACCTCGCGCTCCAACTGGGGCACACGCGCCTCAAGCTCGGCGATCTCATCGCGCGCCAGACCCGCCATTTCGGGATCGTCGAGCAGGCCCTGGGCCGCGGCGAGCTCGGCCATCAGCTGGCGATAGGCCGTGACGGTTTCGGCCACAGGCTTCAGCGCCGCATAGTCGCGCGACAGCTGTGCAAGATCGTCCGGCGCCACGCCATCGGCGAGCCGGGCCTCAAGAAAGGCAAATCGGTCGAGAATTCGGTCGAGCTGGTCGGGTTGGATCATCGCGCGCAGAGATGGCCCTGGCGCCTGACCAGGTCAAGCACTTGTCGGCAGACGCAGAAATGCGTGCTAATGTTTCGGGATGAATCGCCCATTTGTCTTACGATCCGCCAGCATCTGGGGCGCCGCAGCCTTCGCCCTGTTTGCAGCCCCGGGCCTGCTGGCGGCCGAGGCCGACGCTGAGGCCGTAACGGTTTCGGTCCCTGAAACCGCCCAAACCGGCCCCGACTGCGTGTGCCGCGACACAAGCGGCGATGAGGTCGAGGTCGGCCGGCTTGCCTGCCTGACGATCAACGGACGCGAGTTCACCGCGCTCTGCGACATGGCGCGCGGTCAGAACAACACCATCTGGCGCCGCCAGCATGATGGCTGCGCATCCCAGCCGATGTCATTCGACG
>JBCBKN010000178.1:0-8934 GCA_038521775.1 Pseudomonadota bacterium
GCCCTGCGCGCGGGAAAGACAACTGTTGCGCGCGAGCTATTGGAGCAGCGAAAGGTGGCCCGCGGCGCCGAAGACGGGTATACACAACGCTGTTTCGACCGGATCAACGCCCATACGCGTATGATCGACGGCATGGCCGCCGAATAGGCGCGGCCAGCGAAACGGACGGCGCCACATCTCAAGGACCGGTGGACCGAATGAGTGAGACCCAAAAGCGTGCGCGGGACTTGCGGTTGGATTTCTTCCGCGGACTGGCGATGTTCATCATCCTTCTCGCGCACACCCCGGGCAATTCCTGGACGCTGTGGATCCCGGCCCGGTTCGGCTTCTCCGATGCCACCGAGATCTTTGTGTTCTGCTCGGGCTTTGCCTCGGCGCTGGCCTTCGGCGCGGTCTATGCGCGGGCCGGCTGGGGGCTGGGCACCGCGCGCATCGGGTTTCGCGTCTGGCAGGTCTATTGGGCGCATGTCGGCGTGGTGCTGGTCACCGCGGTGATGCTGCTTTTGCTCAACAGCACGGGGTTTGGAACGCCCGACAAGGATTATTCCCGCTGGTTCCCCATCGCCGGCATCTTCACCCGGCCCGAGGAGACGCTGGCCGGGCTCTTCACGCTCACCTATGTGCCAGGGCTTTTCGACATCCTGCCCATGTATCTGGTGATCCTCGCGATGGTGCCGCTGGTCATGGCGGTCTATCGCGCGGGCGGGCGCGAAGCGGTCTTTGCCACGGTCATCATCCTGTGGCTTTGCGCGAATTTCGCGGGCTATGGCCGCATGCTGTGGCGCGAGGCGGAGTATTCGGACCAGGCGCTGGCCGATCTCGAGATCCTGGGCGAGTTTTTGTGGATGAACCTGCCCGGCATCCCGTGGGAAGAGAACGCCACCTGGTTCTTCAACCCCTTTGCCTGGCAGCTGGTTTTCTTCACCGGATTTTCCTTTGCGATGGGGTGGATCCCGGCACCGCCCGTGCGCCGCTGGCTGGTGATCGCGGCGATCGCCGTCCTCCTGCTCACGGTGCCGTTTGCCTGGCACAAGAGCTATCAGTACCTCACCGGTTTCATCCCCGACAGCGTCGTGGGCCGCTTCCTGTGGGATGCGCGGGAGACGATCGAACCCGTCCGCTGGAAAACCTGGATCGGCGGCTGGCGGTTCCTCCATTTCCTGGCCGTGGCCTATCTGGCCTGGGCGGCGGTCGGCCCGGGCGGGGGGCGGCTGACCACGGGCTGGGCGGTGATCCAGCGTGCGGCCGGCACCCGGGCGCTGCTGCGGGCCGTCGCGGCGGTGGTCGCCGTGGCGACCATCCCCTGGACCTATGTGTGGGAGATCAAGGCCCTCTCGCCGTCGCTCGATGCCACGCTCGCGCAGCATCTGGCGCTGGCAGGGCGGTATCACGGGCTGGTCCATCTGGCGCATCTGGCCGCACTGATCGTGCTGGCCTGGCATTCGATCGGCGACCGGTCCCGGCATTGGCTGGTCAAGGACGCTTTCCTGGCCGTGGTGCCGGTGATCCGCAAGGTCGGCACGCAAAGCCTTGCCGTTTTCATGATGTCGATTGTCCTGGCCCGGTTTAATGGCTGGTGGATGGACAGTGTCGATGCCTGGATCGAGGCACAGGGCTTTACCTATCTCGCCCCGCGCGATGTCTGGGTGGTGGGGCTGACCAATCTGTGGGGCTTTGGGGTGCTGATTGCCACGGCCTATGGGGTGGGCTGGATCAAGAGCCAGCCCTGGCGTGCGCCGCGTGCAGAAACGCCGCGTCCGCCGCAGAATCTGGGGGCGCGCCTGCCGGCCGAATGAGGGCGGGGCGCGCAAGAAAGAGGGCGGGGGCCTTCACAATGAACTACAATCCAACCGAAGTTCTGATGCCGCTGGTGCCGGTGCCGCCACCGGGCCAGGGGCTGGTCGTGGCCCAGCTGGGGCAGACCCTCGACGGGCGCATCGCCACGGTGACCGGGGCCTCGAAATACATCAACGGGCATTCGGCGCTCGACCATCTGCACCGGCTGCGCGCGCATGTCGATGCCGTGGTGGTGGGGGTGGGCACCGTAACCGCCGACGACCCGGCGCTGACGGTGCGGCGCTGCGAAGGGCGCGATCCCGCGCGCGTCGTCATCGACCCCTCGGGCCGCATGCCGCGCGGCGCTGCCATGCTCCATGATGGACGCGGCGGGGTGGTGGTGGTCTGCGGACCGCAGGCATCGGTGCCGCCCGGGGTCCGGGCGCTGCGTCTGCCCGCGCCGGGTGGGCGGATCGCGCCCCGCGACATCGTGGCAGGGCTGGCCGATATCGGCTATCCGCGGCTGCTGATCGAGGGCGGCGCCGAGACGCTGGGCCGGTTTTTGGAGGCCGATGCCGTCGATCTCCTGCACATCCTGATGGCGCCGATGATCATCGGCTCAGGCAAGCAAGGGCTGAGGCTTGCGCCGGTCGACAAACTCGATCAGGCTCTGCGTCCGAAAACGCGGGTGCATGTGTTCGAGGATGGCGACGTGCTCTTTACCTGCGATCTGCGCGAAAGCTGGGAGCGACAGCATGGATAAACGCTTGGGCTATACGGGGCTGCAAAAGCTCCTGCATTGGCTGATCGCTGTGTTGATCGTCGCCATGCTGGTCTCGGGCTTTGTCTTTACCAATTTCGATAACAAGGGCTGGGTCGATGAAGCCCTGGGGCCCGGCACGTTCGGTTTCTACTTTGAAACCCACAAAAGCCTCGGGCTGATCGTGCTTGTGCTGATGGCGCTGCGGCTGCTCACCCGCGCTTTTGCCGGCAAGCCGCCCTATTACCCGCCCATCGCCTCGGTCGAGCGCACCCTGTCGGAGATCGTGCACTGGCTGCTCTATGCGCTTTTGATCATCTCGCCGCTGCTGGGCTGGGCGGCGGTGACGATCTTTCCCGCGCTCACGCCCTTCTTTGGGCTTTTCGACATCCCGGCCATGCCGGGGGTGCCGTCGGGCGACCGCGAGCTTTACCGCAGCGTCGCCGATGCGCATGAGCTTTCCGGGCTTGCCATCGCCATCCTCGCCTCGCTGCATGCCCTTGCCGCGTTCTATCACGGGCTTTTCAAGGGCGATGGCGTCTTTGCCCGGATGACCTGGGGCTAGGGGCCAAAGGGGGCCATGGCCCCCCGCTGTGGTCTTAGGCTTTCCGCCGCGACGCGATGTCGGGGTCCCAGTCATGGACCACCAGATCCTGCGGGTAACACAGGGCAAGGTCGACCGGGGGCTGGATCACGTATTTCCGGTCGAACTCCGCCCAAGGATAGGGCAGGCCCGAGCGGATGATATGCGGCCAGTCGGGATGCGCAAAAAGCGGCCGGCCCACCGCGCAAAGATCGCCCGCGCCGCTTTCGATCACCGCCTCGCAATCGGCCCCCTCGGCGATGCCGCCATTCACGATCACCGTCTTGCCCGAGGACTCGCGGATCACCTGCGGCATGGGGGTGTCGGAATTGGGGTCGCGATTGTCGGCCCAGGCAAAGGAGGACCAGTGCAGCGCATCGGCCTCGCAATCGGCCAGGGCCGCGCCGATGGCCTGGGCATACTCGACCCCGCCTGGCCAGGCGCCCATGAAATCATCCACCCCGTCCTGAGAGATCCGCAGGGTGATCACCTTCTCCGGCCCGATCGCCGCGCGCACCTTTTCGCAGACAAGTTTCGCCGCCCGGACATTGTTTTCGGGCGAGCCGCCGAACTCATCGCTGCGCAGATTGGTCTTGGGCGTGACGAACTGCCAGAGCAGATAGCCATTGGCGGCATGGATCTCGACCCCGTCCATCCCCGCCGCGACCGCCCGGGCCGCGCCTTCGGCAAAGCCATCGGCGATGCGGTGGATCTCCTCGACCGTCAGGGCGCGGGCCGGCGGAAAGGTGACCTTGGGCCAGGGCGGGACCAGCCCGCGATCCTCCATCTCCGCCTCGCTGTCGGTGTAAAGCACCCAGCCCTCGGATTGGGTGTCGGAGGCCGAAACCGGGCTTTCGCCCTCAAAAAGACAGCGCGGATCGGCGACGCGGCCCGCATGCATCAGCTGCATGATCACCGGCACGCCCAGCGCATGGCAGGCATCGGCGGTCTTCTTCCAGCCCTTCACATGCGCATCCGTCACGATGCCGGGCTGGGAGAGATAGCCCTTGCAGCCCAGTTCATCGACCTCATAGGTGCCCTCGGTGATGATCAGCCCCAGCCCGCCGCGCGCCCGGCGGGCGTAATAGGCGGCCATCTCATCGGTGGGCGTGCCGTCGGCCTTGGCGTTCTGGCGGGTGAGCGGCGCCATCACCAGCCGGTTCTTCAGCGTCAGCGGGCCCAGCTGGAACTCCGAAAAGGTCTTGTCGAACATCGCCTTACTCCGCGTTGCGCCGGCTGACGGTTTCCAGATAATCCACGCAGGTCTGGGTGGTTTCGACATCGGCGAATTTCGCATCGATGTCATAAAGGCTCCAGGCCACAGCCCCGGGCACCCGGTCGCCGATGGCTTCCTTCACCGCGATGGTGCGGAAGCCTTCGGCCAGCCCGTCGCAGATGGTGGTGCGCACGCAGGCCGTGGCGGTAACCCCGGTGACCAGGATCGTGTCGACCCCCAGCCCGCGCAGATAGCCCGCAAGCGGCGTGCCCGAAAAGCCCGAGGCGCGCTTTTTCATCATCACCCATTCGCCCTCGATCGGCGCAATGCGGCTGTCGATGGCCCAAAGACGCTCATCCTTGAGGTTCACCGCCTCGATGGGGATCTTCTTGTGCCAAAGCCCCATATCGGTGTTGGGGTTTTCGATATCGGTGATCTGATAGGCGGTGGTGATGTGCACCACCGGATGGCCATGGGCGCGGCAGGCTTCCAAAAGCTGCTGCATGGCGGGCATCACCCGATCGTCGATCCCCTCGCAGGTAAAGGGGTTGCCGGGCCGGGTCCAGGCATTGGCCAGATCGACCGAGATCAGCGCGGGGCGCTTGCCAAACCCGATGCGCCGGGCAAAGCCGCGCTCGCGATAGATCCGGGTGCTTTCGTCAAAGGCCTGCTGGAGCAGCGCGTCGAGGTCCTGGGTCATGCCCGCATCTCCGCCCGCAGGGTTTCGGTGGCCGCCGCGTCAAGCGCCCAGCCATAGCCGTCATCGACCTCGGCCAGCACCACGCCATAATCGGCCCGGGCGTGATCGACGGTGATGAAGCCGTCGAGCACATCGTCGAGCACCTTGGCCGGGTCGCGCTCCAACGGGTCGCCATAGCCCCCGCCCGAGGGCGAGAAATAGCTCACCACATCGCCCACCTCGGTGCGCAGGCCGGAGAATTTCGAATGCTCCTGCCGGGTCTCGCCGGAATGAATGTTGTGGATCTCCAGCTTGCCGACCGCCCCTTCGCCGCCGCCGAACACGCCCCAGGGCGCGTCGAGATGCCGGTCGCTTTCATGGGTCATGAAGCCGGGGGTGAGGTAGCGCTGGCTTTTGACCACGCCCGAGCCGCCGCGGAACTTGCCGGGCCCGGGGGGCACGTCGTCGCGCACCTCATAGCGGTCGCAGATCAGCGGCAGATGCATGCCCAGATCCTCAAGCGGGTTGTTGCGGGTGTTGCGCATCAGCTCTTCGACCGTGTCGGGCCCGTCGGATTCGGGCCGCCCGCCCATCGCCGCCTCATTGACCTCCAGAAAGACCCAGTATTCGCCATTGGGTCGCACGCCGGAATAGGCCGCAAAGGAAAGCGTCGCCGCATTCCCGGCGGTGCATTTGTCGGGCAGCACCGGGGCGAGCGCCTTGATCACCAGATCGGACATGCGCTGGATCTGGCAGAACCGCGCCTCGGCCGCGGTGGGCGGAATCGGGTTGAAGATCGAGCCCTTGGGTGCAGTCACCTTGATGGGCCGGAACGAGCCTTCGTTTTGCGGGATGTAGTCGGAATGGGTGTAGGTGTCGAGCAAGAGCGCCCGGCAGACGAAATAGGCCGCCACCTTGGTCGAGCCCTCAAAGGGCACGTTGAAGGCGGTGGGCACCTGCGCCGAGGAACCGGTGAGGTCGATCTCGATCCCATCGCCGCGCACCTTCACGCAGACCTTCACCGGCAAGGGGGTCTCGCGGTCGCGCCCGTCATCGTCAAGGAACCCTTCGGCGGTGTAATCGCCATCCGGAATCGCCGCGATCGCCTGGCGCATCATCCGCTCAGTGTAATCCATCAGCTGACGCGTGGCCTGGATGGTGGTGTCCTTGCCATAGGTCCGCGCAAGCTCCTCAAAACGCCGCACGCCCAGCTCGGCCGAGGCGATCTGCGCCTCCAGATCGCCCATCACCAGCCCCGGCACCCGGGTGTTGTCGCGGATGTATTTCCACAAGGGCTCGACGCGCTTGCCCTCTTCGTAAAGCTTCACCCCGTCAAGCAGCATGCCCTCGGCCCACATATCCGGCACATCGATGATGAGACCGGGCGTCGCCGCGCCGATATCGACATGATGCGCGGTGTTGGCCGAAAAGCCGATCAGCTCGCCATCCAGGAAGGCGGGCATGACGATGGCAATGTCGGGCGAGTGCGAAGCACCCTTATAGGGGTGGTTGTGAATGACGCAATCGCCGGGCTTCCAGGCATCGAGGGGGATGCTCTCCTCAATGCCGCGCAGATAGCCCGGCAGGCTGCCGATATGCATGGGCGTCGAATCGCTTTCACAGAGCGTGTTGTACTCGGTGTCAAACAGCCCCGCGCCAAGATCCTGGCTTTCGCGGATGATCGAGGAATAGCTCATGCGGTAAAGCACATTGCCCATCTGCTCGGCGATGGAATGCAGCGCCCCGCCAATGACCTGCAGCGTGATCGGATCGAGTTCCTTGGTCATGTCCTCTCCTCCCCTCAGCCCTTGGCCACGCGGATGTCACCATGCCCCAGCACCGCCGCGGCATAGCCCGGCGGCACCAGCGTGGTGGAGTTGTGCTGAATGATGATGGCCGGCCCGGTGATGCTGTCGCCGGCCAGAAGCTTCATGCGGTCATAGCGCGGCGTCTCGTGCTCCAACCCGTCATCGAAGACGGTGGGGCGCGCATACATCAGCGCCTCTTCGGGATTGGCGCGGCCGCCGGTGGCGAGATCCTCAAGCCGCAGCTGGTCGACCGAGGCAAAGGCCACCACGCGCAGGGTCACCGCCTCGGTCACCTGATCGCGAAAGGCATGGCCGTATTGCTGCTTGTGCACATCGAAAAAGCTGTCGATGACCGCCTGCACATTCTCCGGCCCCAGCGGCGCCTCGGGCATCTCGGCGCGCAGCTCAAAGCCCTGGCCGAGATAGCGGCATTCCATGATCTTGGCAAAGCGCCGCGCCTCTTTGGGAATGCGGTCCGCCTCAAGCTGCGCATCGGCCTCGGCGGTCAGCTCATCGGCCACGGCGTTGATGCGCGTAAAGGTCTCCGCATCGGCGGTGTTGAGCTGGGCAACGACCGAGCGGGTGTATTCATATTGCAGATCGGTCACCAGGAGGCCCATCGCCGCGGTGATCCCGGGCTGGAGCGGCGAGATCACGTCCTTGGCGCCGATCATCTCGGAGAGCGCGATGGAATGGAGCGGCCCGGCCCCGCCAAAGCCCATCAGGGTAAAGCTGCGCGGGTCGATCCCCTTGGCAACCGAGTTTGCGTTGATCGCCAGCGCCATATTGTTGTTGATGATCTTGAGGATCCCCAGTGCTGCGTCGCGCACCGTCATGCCCAAAGGCTCGGCGATATGCGTGGCGATGGCCTTTTCGGCAAGCTCCGCATCGATGGTCAGATCGCGGCCCAGAAACTGTTCGGCATCGAGCCGGCCCAGGGCCACCTGCGCATCGGTCACCGTGGGCTCGGTGCCGCCCTTGCCATAGCAGGCCGGGCCCGGATCGGCGCCGGCCGAGCGCGGCCCCACCCGGAACGCCCCGCCGCTGTCGATAAAGGCAATCGAGCCGCCCCCCGCGCCGATTGCATCGATGTCGATCATCGGGACCAGCACCGGCAGGCTCGCCACCTCGGTGTCGCGCGGGTTCTTGATGCGCAGCTCGCCATCCTGAATGACCGAGATGTCCGCCGATGTGCCGCCGATATCGATGGTGATCACATTGCCGGTGTCGCAATGCCCGCCGGTCCAGCGCCCGCCGATCACCCCGCCCGCGGGGCCCGAGAGCAACAGGCCGATGGGCCGCTCGGAGGAGTTTTCGACCGTCGAGATCCCGCCATTCGACTGCATGATGCGCACCGTGGCCTCGACCCCGTTTTCGCGCAGCCGGTTTTCGAGATTGCGCATATAGCGCGCGACCTTGGGGCCGATATAGGCGTTCATCGCGGTCGAGCTGAAGCGCTCATATTCGCGGATGACATTCACCACCTCGGAGGAGGCGCAGATGAACGCGTCGGGCATCGCCTCGGCGACGATCTCCTTGGCGCGCATCTCATGGGCATCGTTGAGGAAGGAAAACAGAAACCCGATGATCACCGCGTCGAGCCCGCGCTTGGCAAAAAGCTCGGCCGCCGCGCGCACCTCATCTTCGTTGAGCGGCACCTCGATGCTGCCCTCGGGCGGGGCCAGACGCTCGGTGATCGGGATGCGGTTGCGCCGCTTGACCAGCGGTTTCGACTGCCAGGGCACATCGAATTGCAGCGAGAAATTGTGCGGCCGCTTGTGGCGGGCCATGTGCAGGATGTCGCGAAACCCGCGGGTGGTCAGCATGCCCACCTCGGCGCCGTTGCGCTCGATCACCATATTGGTGGCCACGGTCGTGCCATGAAACAGCATGTCGATCTCGCCCGGCTCAACCCCGGCCAGACGGCAAACCTGCAACACCCCGTGGACCACCCCCTCGGACTGATCCTGCGGGGTTGAGGGAACCTTTGTGACGACCACCTGCTGGCCATCGGTGCCTGCGCGGGTGCGTTCCAGCACGATATCCGTGAACGTCCCGCCAACATCGACCCCGACACGTATCATGGCCGCTTCCTTTCTCTTCCAGTCGTCA
>JBCBKN010000179.1:0-8911 GCA_038521775.1 Pseudomonadota bacterium
CCGCCGCGCTCGGCCTCGATCCAGGCAGGCAAAACCCCGGTCCAGCCATCGGGCGGCTGGCCGCCCAGGGCGGTGGCGGCATCGATCTCAAACGGCAGATCGGTGCTTTGCGCCCGGCTGATCATCATCCGGCTGGCATTGCTTTTGACATAGGCGCGCTCGGTCGGCTGGCCGCACCACCAGGTGGCAATATTGGGCATCTTCAGGGGGGCGCCCAGCAGCGTCTCGCAAATCGCGGGCAAAAAGGCCAGAAAGGCGCGCGTTTGCAGGACCCCGCTGCCCAGCGCGTTCACGATGTTGAGCGCGCCCGACCGGATTGCCGCGATCAGCCCGGGCGTGCCGAGCTGGGAGCCGCCATCGAGCTCCAACGGGTCGGCGAAGGCCGCGTCGAGCCGCCGCCACAAGGTGCCGACGGGTTTGGGGCCGGCAACGGTGCGCACCATCGGCTGGCCGTTCTCGACGATCAGATCCTCGCCTTCCAGCAGCATAAGCCCCAGATAGCGCGCGATATAGGCATGCTCGAAATAGCTTTCGGTCCCAGGCCCCGGGGTCAGCACCGCGCTGCGGCCGGTGCGCGCGCCGGGAAGACCCTGCAGCGCCTCGCGCAGGCTGCGAAGAAACCCGGCCAGACGGTGGACATGCAGGTTGGGGAAGGGTTCGGCAAAGACCCGCATGGTGGCCACGCGGTTTTCCAGCGCAAACCCGGCGCCGGCCGGGGCCTCGGTGCGGTCGCCCAGCACGAACCACGACCCGTCGGGATTGCGGCCGATCTCAAAGGCGATGAAGTGCAGAAAATGCCCCGAGCGTGGCCGCAGCCCGACCATCGGGCGCAGCCATTCGGGATTTCCCGCAACCAGCTCGGCCGGCAGCATGCCCGAGCGCACCAGATCGCCCGGGCCATAAAGATCGGCCGCCACACGCTCCAAGAGCTCCGCGCGCTGGATCAGCGCGTCGGAAATCTCGTGCCATTCGGCCTCGGGCAGCAAGAGCGGGATATGGCTGAGCGGCCATTCCCGCTCAACGGCGCTTGCCTCGCCATGCTGGCGGTAGAACACCCCCGCATCGTGCAGATACTGGTTGCCATGGCGAAACCGCCGCCCGATCTCTTCCGACGAAAGCCCCGCCAGTGCCGCGATGAAGGGGCGCCAGACCGGCCGCAGGCCGCCATCGGGAGCAAGCAGCTCATCGGCCACGCCCGCCCGCGGGGTGTAGTCCGACAACAGCGCGCCGATCGCATCATCATGGGACGAAGGCGCCCCCATCGCTCGACCTCCCAAATGCTCAGACCCCCGGCGCCCGGCGCAGATCAAGCGTCATCGGACAGTCGGGATGCGGCCGCTCCTCGGCGGGCCAATAGGTGCCGGGGCTGTGGCCATGCGCCTCGAACCGCGCCAGGCGCCGGGCCTCGGCCTCATTGCCATTCACCGGAAACGTGTCATGGGCCCGGCCGCCCGGATGCGCCACGTGATAGACGCAGCCGCCCAGGGCCCGGCCCGACCACAGATCGAAGATGTCGAAGGTGAGCGGCGCGTCGACCGGCAGCGCGGGATGCATGCCGATCGCCGGCTGCCAGGCCTTGAACCGCACCCCGCCGACAGCGACGCCGCGCGTTTCGGTGGGGCTGAGCGGCACGAACCGGCCGTTGCAGGCCAGGCGGTAGCGTTCGGAACTGGGGGCCGAGAGCTTGACCTGCAGCCGTTCGGCCGAGCTGTCGGTGTAGCGCACCGTGCCGCCGATGGCACCGACCTCGCCCATCACATGCCAGGGCTCCAACGCCTGGCGCAGCTCCAGATGCACGCCTTCAAGCTCGATCTGCCCGCAGAAGGGAAAGCGAAACTCCGCCTGCGCCTCGAACCAGAGCGGGTCGAGGTCAAAGCCATGCGCGCGCAGATCGCGCAGGACGTCGAGGAAATCGGCCCAGACCATCTCGGGCAGCATGAAGCGGTCATGCAGCGCCGTGCCCCAGCGCACCGGCCTGCCGGTGATCGGCGCATCCCAGCAGCGTGCGATCAGCGCCCGGATCAAAAGCTGCTGGGCCAGGCTCATCCGCGCATCGGGCGGCATCTCGAACCCGCGAAACTCCACCAGGCCCAGGCGCCCGGTCGGACCATCAGGTGAAAAAAGCTTGTCGATGCAGATCTCGGCGCGGTGGGTGTTGCCGGTCGCATCGATCAGAATATTGCGCAGCAGCCGGTCGACCAGCCAGGGCGGCGGCGGGGGGCCGTCGCCCGGGGCCGGCATCTGCGAAAGCGCGATCTCCAGCTCATAAAGCGTATCGTGCCGGGCCTCGTCGATGCGCGGCGCCTGGCTGGTCGGGCCGATGAACAGGCCCGAGAAAAGGTAGCTCAGCGACGGATGGTGCTGCCAGTAAAGGATCAGGCTGCGCAGCAGATCGGGCCGGCGCAGAAAGGGGCTGTCTTCGGGCGTTGCCCCGCCCACAACGACATGGTTGCCGCCGCCCGTGCCGCAATGTTTGCCGTCGATCATGAATTTGTCGGCGCCCAGGCGGCAGAGCCGCGCCTCTTCATACACGGCCGCGGTGGTGGCCACGCACTCCTCCCAGCTGGCGGCGGGGTGGATGTTGACCTCCAGCACGCCGGGGTCGGGGGCCACACGGATCACATTGAGCCGCGGATCGGCGGGCGGGGTGTAGCCCTCGATATGCACCGGCACGGCCATATCGCGGGCGGTGTCCTCGGCGGCCGCGACGAGCTCCAGATAATCCTCGGCCGAGCTTGTGGGCGGGATGAACACGCAGAGCCGCCCGTCCCGCGGCTCCACGGCCAGCGCGGTGCGCACCGCACCCGCACCCGGCTCCACCCCATCCACGCCCGGCACCACACCGCTTTCGCCATCCGGCGCGCCCTGGGCGCGCTGATCCTGGGTTGCCGTCGCGGCGCGGCTGTGGGCCACGGGCTGACGACGGCCGGCCGTGGGCATGGGTCCGTCGGCGCTGGCCGGAGAGGCCGCCGCGGCCCGCCCCGCGCCGTCGAACAGGAAATCGGGCAACGGGCCGCGGGCGATCGAGGGGTCGACCACATAGTGAAAGGGATATTGCGCCTCGGGGATATGGGGCAGGGCGGCCAACGGCAGGCGAAACCCGGCCGGGCTGTCGCCGGGGATCAGGAAGAGATGCCCGCGCCGCGTGGCCCAGCGCTCGGACCGCCAGCCCGTGCCGGCCCGCCCCTGCCAGCGCTGAATGGGCAGCACATGGCCCGCAGGCTCGGTCAAACCCCGCGCAAACACCTTTGCGATGCGGGCGCGGGCCTCGGCATCCTCAAGCTGGGAATTCTCCGGGGTGACATTGTCGGGCAGGCGCGCCTCGCGCAGGATCCACTCGCCGGGATCCTCATAGGCAGGCTGCACCAAGTCGGCAGCAACGCCAAGCCGGCGGGCCATTCCGGCAAGAAAGGCGGCAGACGCCTCGGGCCCGGCACCGGTCTGGGCGTCTTCGGTCGCGATCAGATCGGCATCGCGCCAGATCGGCTTGCCATCGCCGCGCCAGTAGAGCGAGAAGGTCCAGCGCGGCAGCGTTTCGCCTGGGTACCATTTGCCCTGGCCGTAATGCAAAAACCCGTTGGGCGCGAACCGGGCCCGCAACCGCCGGATCAGCCGGTCGGCCAGACCGCGCTTGGTGGGCCCCACCGCATCGGCGTTCCATTCCTCGCTTTCATAATCGTCAATCGACACGAAGGTGGGCTCGCCGCCCATGGTCAGCCGGACATCGCCCGCGGCCAGCCGCCGGTCGACCTCCTGGCCCAGCGCGTTCAGCCGCTCCCAGGCCCGGTCAGAGAAAGGCTTGGTGATGCGCGGATGCTCGGCCACGCGCCGCACCTTCATGTCAAAATCGAACGTGACCTTGGCCTCGCTTGCCAGGCCCGAGATTGGCGCGGCATTGCCGTAATGCGGGGTGGCGGCCAGCGGGATGTGGCTTTCCCCGGTGAAAAGCCCGCTGGTGGGGTCGAGCCCGACCCAGCCGGCGCCGGGCAGATAGACCTCCACCCAGGCATGCAGATCGGTGAAATCGACCTCGGTGCCCGAGGGCCCGTCCAGCGCCTTCAGATCCGGTTTGAGCTGGATTAGATAGCCCGAAACGAACCGGGCCGCGAGCCCCAGATGGCGCAGGATATGCACCAGAAGCCAGCTTGAATCGCGGCAGGACCCGGTGCCCCGCTCCAGCGTCTCCTCGGGCGTTTGCACCCCGGGCTCCATGCGGATTATATAGCCAATGTCGCGTGCAACCGCTGAATTCAGCGCAACGAGCTTGTCGATGCTGCGCAGCCGGTCGCGCGGAATTTCGGCCAGATAGGCGGCAAGCCGCGGTCCGGCCGGGGCGACGCGGCGATAGATGCCCAGATCCTCGGTCAGGGACTCGGGATAGGAGAACGGCCAGTCCTCGGCGATGTCCTCGACGAAAAAGTCAAAGGGGTTGTAGACGGTCATGTCGGCAATGAGGTCGACCTCGATGCGGAACTCGCGCACCGGTTCGTGAAAGACAAAGCGCGACAGCCAGTTGCCGTAGATGTCCTGCTGATGGTTCACAAAATGGTCGCCCGGCGTGACCTTCAGCGAATGCGAGATCACCCGTGTGCGGCTGTGCGGGGCCGGGCGCAGGCGGATCACCTGCGGGCCCAGCGTCACCGGCCGGTCGTATCGGTACTGGGTCAGATGATGGATGCTTGCATGGATCGCCATAAGCCGGTGCTCCGCCCTCTCGCCTGGGCGCGCAGACAGAGCGCTTCCCTGGCCCAAGGTGATGCGGTCTGCCCTGCCGCTCTGTCAAGCGAGCCAGGGCGATGCACTGCCCGATGGCCCCGCGATCTTCCCCCCCCGCAATCTCGCGATCTCCTGAGTGACCGCTACGCAATGGCCGGCGCCCCCGAGGACCGGCACACCATTTGGTCGGACGTGGCCTCGCAATCTGCGCACGATTTGGCGCTAGAACCCCGCGACCGGTCTGGGTCGTTCACGTCAAAAGTCTGGGTTGATCACGGCAACAGACGCCGACAGCCCTGGACCGCGCCACGTCGCTTTGGCGAGATACGTTGGAGCGGGCGATGAGATTCGAACTCACGACTTCAACCTTGGCAAGGTTGCGCTCTACCCCTGAGCTACGCCCGCTTTGTAGGACCGCGGAGATAGCGCAGTGCGTGCGGAGGCGCAAGGGCAAAACGGCGGTGGAAATCGGCCCGGGGCCTCTTGCACGGATCGGGGCATGCGGCTATCCGCGGCGCATGACGGATGGGCTGGACGATCAGGGCGATGAGGCCGCACTTCACGCCAAGCGGGAGGCTGAACAGGCGTCTGCACAGGCGGCTGCGCAAGAGGCCACACTGAACGCCGTGCTTGCGCGGTTGGGGATTGCGGTCATGCGTTTTGCGCATCCGCCAATGCACAGCGTCGAGGACAGCCGGCGGTTGCGCGGCGACATGCCCGGGCTGCATGTCAAGAACATGTTCCTAAAAGACAAAAAGGGCAGCCTTGTCCTGGTCACCTGCCGCGAGGACCGACGCTTTCGCATTGCCGATCTGGAAAAGCAGCTCGGACTGCGCCGGCTCAGCTTTGCCGCGTCCGATCTGCTGATGCGTCATCTGGGGGCCATGCCCGGGGCGGTGACCCCGCTTGCGGTGATCAATGATCGCGGCTGCGCCGTGCGCCTGGTGCTCGACAGGGCGCTGCGCGATGCGGAGATCGTCAATTGTCACCCGCTGCACAATCAGGCGACGGTCGCGCTCTCTCCAGGAGACCTTTTGCGCATTTTCGACGAGACCGGCCATGTGCCGGACTGGGTCGATTTCGACGCGCTGGAGCTGCCTGACGCATAACCCTGGCGGATTACCCTGTCGGATTACTCTGGCGGATAACCCTGGCGGATTACCCTGGGGCGATCGCTGTGGCGGCGACGACGCGCTTGGGTCTCAGCCCTCCCGCGCTCTGCGCCGAAGCGATGCGGGCACGTCCAGCCCGGTTGCCGCGGCAAGCGCGGCCATATCGGCAAAATCCTTTGCCCGAAGCCTGTGGCCGGCAAGGCGGTTCTCGATCTGAAACGCCGCCGTCACACACTGCACCGGTTGGCCCAGGACCGACCCGCGACCGGCAAAGGCGGCCGCCGGGTAGATGCCTTCCGGCTCGGGCAGCCCATAGATCCCGTTGCCCGCCGCATCGAACTGCACGAGATGAAAATCGATCAGGCCCCGCCGCGCACAGCCCAGGACAAAGTTGCAGGCCCGGCTGTCATCGCGCGGCACATCGGAAAACCCCGCCCCGCCCAGCCGCGCCACAAGGTCGGGCGCGTGCTGCGCCGCGACGATCACGTCCACATCCTCATGCGGGCGGGTCTGGCAGCCGAGCAGGGCATCGACACCCCAGCCGCCATCGAGCCAGATCGGACATTCTGCCATCTGAAGCAGCCAGATCACGGTGGCGGCCGGGGTTTCGGGCCATTGGTTTGCCGCTTTGGCAGGCATGGGCGTCGCTCCGCATTCCTCACGCCGTTCGCTCAAATCTCTAGAGCCGATGGACCGGTCGGGACACGCGGCATCGCGGCCCTTGGCACCCGGCGCGGGGATCTCTAAGTAGTCAGAAGGCTTGGCGATGAACGCGTGACACGTCCAGGCATCCCGATGAGGCGCAGGCAATGTGGTGCGCGGCACCGGGTCTTTGCGCAGGGCCGCACAGGAAGGACCGCAATGCTGATCGAAGGCAACGCACAAAGCAGTGCTGGCGCAGGGCAGGCCGCCGCCCTTGTGAGCGATGGCAGCGAGGCGACGTTCATGGCCGATGTCGTGGAGGCCTCGCGCGACGTGCCCGTGATCGTGGATTTCTGGGCGCCCTGGTGCGGGCCCTGCAAGACGCTGGGCCCGGCGCTGGAAGAGGCGGTGCGGGCGCAGAACGGCAAGGTGCGCATGGTCAAGATCGATGTCGATCAGAACCAGCAGCTTGCCGCGCAAATGCGGATCCAGTCGATCCCGGCCGTTTACGCCTTTGTCGACGGGCGCCCGGCCGATGGGTTCATGGGGGCCCAGCCGCCCGCACAGATCAACGAGTTCGTCGCGCGCATCGCCCAGATGGGCAATGCCGCGGCTGGGCTTGACGAGGCGCTCGAGGCGGCCGAGGAGATGCTCGCCGAGGGTGCGGTGGCCGATGCCGCGCAGACCTTTGCCGCGATCCTGGGCGAGGATCGGGAGAATATGCGCGCCATCGCCGGCCTGGCCCGATCGCAGCTGGCCGCGGGGGACCGCGAGAAGGCCGAGCAGATCCTGGCCATGGTGCCTGAGGACAAGGCCGAGAACCCCTATATCAAGGCGGTACAGGCCGAACTTGAACTGCTCGATCAAAGTGCAGAGACCGGCGAGATCGGTCAGCTTCGCGCGCGGCTGGCGACGGATGCCGACGATCACCAGGCAAGATTGGATCTGGCCATCGCGCTGTCGGCCAGCGGGGGTGCCGAGGAGGCGGTCGAAGAGCTTTTGGAGCTTTTTCGGCGCGATCGGGAGTGGAATGAGGGAGTTGCCAAAACCCAGCTCTTTAAGATCTTCGACATGCTGGGCCCCACCGACCCGATCACCCTGAAAGGCCGCCGTCGCCTCTCATCGATGATCTTCGCCTGACCGATCCTGCAGATGCGCCATTTCTCGCTCGCCGATCTGCCGCAAACAATCTCGGTCTTCCCGCTGGGCGGCGCGCTGCTGCTGCCCCGGGCGCGCCTGCCGCTCAACATTTTCGAGCCGCGCTATCTGGCGATGCTGGAAGATGCGATGAAAACGCCCGAACGCCTGATCGGCATGATCCAGCCGCTGGAAAGCGGGCGTCGCATGCATCAGATCGGCTGTGCCGGCCGCATCACCAGCTTCACCGAAACCGAGGATGGGCGGTATCTGATCACGCTGGGCGGGGTCTGCCGGTTTCGCCTGGGCAAGGAGGAGGAGGGGTTTTCACCCTATCGGCGTTTCACCGTCGACTGGTCGAGCTTTGAGCGCGATCTCGGTGCATCGGAGGAGGATCCGGGTCTCGACCGCGAGCGTTTCCTCGATCTCTTGGCGCGGTATTTCGAAACGGCGCGGCTTTCGTCGGATTGGGACGCGCTGAAATCGGCCGATGCGGAGCTGCTGATCAATTCGCTGTCGGTGCTCTGCCCCTTCGAGGTCGAAGAAAAGCAGGCGCTGCTGGAAGCACCGAGCCTGGAGACGCGCCGCGAAACGCTGGTGATGCTGATGGAGTTTGCGCTGCGTGGCGGGGCAGGCTCGGAAGGGGCGTTGCAGTGAACGATGCGGGGCCAAAGGGCGAGGATGACCGCGATGCTGCGGATCCCGCCAGCGGGACCGAGGCGCGTGAGACGCCCGCCTTTGACCGTCGCATGCTGGAAACCCTGGTCTGCCCGGTGACCCGCAACAGCCTTGACTGGGACGCTGAGCGCTTTGAGCTGATCTCAAGAAGCGCGGGCTATGCGTTTCCGGTGCGGGAGGGCATTCCGATCATGCTCATCGACGAGGCGCGCCGGCTCGACGACTGACCCTTTACGCCGTGCCGGCCGTGGGCGTCCTGTCAGCGGGTCGCATCAGGCCAGCCCAGGCGCGTTCGCCGTCAGCCAGCGCCTTTAGTTCGGGTCGCGCGCGGGGGCGCCGCTCTCTGCCCCGCCATGAACCGCCCAGCCGCCGTCACGCGCCGCATCCGGCAGATCGCGGGGTGCAATGCGGCGGTGGATATGCGCCTTGGCGACAAAATGCGCGGTCACCGGCGCGGTCAGGAACAGAAAGATCGTGATCAGCAGCTCATGAAACGACAGCGCGGGTCCGATCAGCCAGGCACTGAGCAGTGATGCGATCAGCACGCTGCCCACGCCCAGCGTGGTGGCCTTTGTCGGTGCGTGCAGGCGGGACATCTGATCGGTGAGCTTGAGCAGCCCGAACGA
>JBCBKN010000180.1:0-8883 GCA_038521775.1 Pseudomonadota bacterium
GCCCCGCGCGAATAGGCCCCGGTTGTGGGGTTGACCGACGCGCCGATCAGCGAGGTGATGACCAGACCGCGGCCCATATCGCGGATCAGCGCCTCGCGGCTCTTGGCACCCTCGGTGAGACGCAGATTGGTGACCGAGGGCGAAGGCGGCGCCGATGTGCCGCGCGCGGCATTCCCGCTGCTCTTCAATCCCAGCTTGCGGGCCGTCTCCAGATCCAGGATCCAGCCTGTGAGAAGCCCGCCCGAGACGATCCGGCGCCCTTCGGGCCCTGCCACCGGCAGCCCTTCCCCGTCAAAGGGCCGCGAAGCGAGCGCCCGCACCCGGCCAGGCTCCTCGATCAGATCCATGCCCGGGGGCAACACCGCCTCGCCAAGCGCATCCTTCAGCCAGCTCGCCCCCCGCGCAATGGCCGTGCCGTTCGCCGCCGCCAGAAGATGGCCGATCAGACTGGACGAGACCCGCTCATCATAAAGCACCGGCACCCGCCCCGTGGGCGGTTTCGAGGCACCCTGAAGGGCCACGGCCCGCTCTCCCGCGCGCGTGCCGATGCCGGCCGCATCAGGCAGATCGGCGGCATAAACCCGCGCCTCATAGGCATGGTCGCGCTCCATCCCCAATCCTTCGCCCGAGATTGCCGAGCAAAAGACCGCGTGGCCGGTGCGCAGATAGCCGCCGGAGAACCCGTTGCTGGCCGCCAGATGCACCGAGGTCCGGCCCCAATTCGCGCCCACCCCCTCGGCCTGGGACACGCCCGGCACCGCCAGCGCAGCCCGGGCCGCATCGGCGGCCGCAGCTTCAAGCGCGTCCGGCTTTGGGTCCAGCGGGTCGGCAATGTCGAGCGCCCCAAGATCCCATTCCGGGGCGAGCTGGTCGGGATCGGCCAGCCCGATATGGGGGTCCTCCGGCGCCTCGCGCGCCATGGCGACCGCACGCTCGGCCAGCACCTCAAAGGTCTCCTCGGAGAGATCCGAGCTCGACACACAGGCCTGCCTTTGCCCGATCAGCACGCGCAGGCCGATATCGGTGCTTTCTGAGCGCTCGGCTTGATCGAGGCTGGTGTTGTGCAGCTCAACCGACAGGCTTTCGCCGGAAACCGCGATGGCATCTGCTGTATCGGCACCTGCCTTGCGGGCCGCGTCGAGAAGACGATGCGTGAGAAGTTCGAGCCTGTCTGTCATGCCTCGCGAGATGGACCTATTCCCGGTTGCGGTCAAGCCCAACCATGCGCACAGCGTCTGTGCAGCCTCGAGCTAAAGGGCCAGAAACAAGGCGTGCCCGATCAGCCCAAAGGCGCCAAGGCCAAGCGCTGCGAATGTTGCCATCATGCCCCCGGCGCGCCATTTGCCCTCGGGAAGAATATCTGCAAAATGAAGCGCATGGGCAAGGCGGCCGCCGGTGAAGACGAGGCCGAGCAGCGCCACGGACCAGCCCGGTGCGCCCATCCCTTCGGTCAGCCCAAGCATGATCAGGCCCAGCGGCATGAACTCCGCCGCATTGCCATGGCCGCGGATCAGCCGCTGCAACTGGGGATTGCCCCCATCGCCCAGGCTGATCCCCGTCTGCCGAATGCGGATGACGCGCAGGGCAAGCCAGCACATCAGCAGGATGTTGATGCCCGCAAAGAGGGCGGTGACGGGAAGGGACATGGCCGGGCGCTCCTGGGATCAAACTCGCTTCACCATGCGGCAGCGCCGCGTGCGGTCAAGCCCATTGCCGTGCCGGCATGCGCTCAGGCCGCTTCAAACACCTCATCGGTTGCGGTTTCGATCCGCCGCAGGGCCATTGCCTCGCGCGCCGCCAGGGCGGCCTCCTCCTCGGCGATGTAATCCCGCGTCAGGGGCATCGCGTCACGTTTGCGCGCCAGCTGGAACTGAAAGACATGGCTGGAGCCGTAGAGGAAGGCGCATTCGCAGGCCGCCAGATAAAACTCCCACATCCGCGCAAAGCGCTCGTCGAACATCGCGACCGCCTCATCCCGCCGGTCCATGAACCGATCGCGCCAGGCCCGCAGCGTATGGGCGTAGTGAACCCGCAGGATCTCATTGTCGAGCAGCCACAGGCCCGAGCGTTCGACCGCCAGCATCGCTTCGGAGACCGAGGGCGCATAGCCGCCCGGGAAGATGTATTTGCGCAGGAAGGCGCCGGTGATCCCTGGCGGGGACTTGCCGGAAATGGCGTGGATCAGCGCCACACCGTCCGGCTTGAGGAAATCGCGCACCTTCATGAAATATTCGGTCAGATGCGTGATGCCGACATGTTCCAGCATGCCCACCGAGACCACGCGATCATAGGTCTCTTTGATCTCGCGATAATCGCGCAGCTCAAAGGTCACCCGATCCGAAAGCCCCGCCGCCTCGGCCCGGGCCTGGGCCACGGCCAGCTGCTCGGCCGACAATGTCACACCGGTGACCTTCACATCAGCGACCGAGGCCAGATAAAGCGCCATGCCACCCCAGCCGCAGCCGATATCGAGCACATGTTGGCCCGGCGCCAGCCCCATCTTGGCGGCAATATGCCGTTTCTTCAGCGTCTGGGCCTGTTCGAGCGATTCCTGTCCGGTTGGGAAATAGGCGCAGGAATACTGCATGTCTGTGTCGAGCCACATCCGGTAGAAGGCATTGCCGGTGTCATAATGATGCCCGGCATTGCGGCGCGCGCGGGTGATCGGGTTGTACTGCATCCAGCGGCGCAGCCCGCGGGCCAGCTTGTTCCAAAAGACCTGCCCCGGCGTCATGTCGAAATGCCGCTTGTTGAGAAAGAGCAGCTCGATCAGATCGAAGGCCGAGCCGTTCTCGACCCGCAGCGTGCCGTCCATATAGGCCTCGGCCGCGCGCAGCTCGGGATTGAGAAAGATTTTCCAGTCGAGCGACGGATCGGTGATCCGCATCGTGACCGACGGCCCGTCTTCGGCGCCCTTGATCGTGTCGATCGTGCCATCCGGCGCGATCAGTGTCAGAACGCCCTTGCGGATCGCCTTGCGCAGCATGCGCGGCAAAAGTTTCATGACCACCCCCAAACCCTGTCCGTTTCACGGTTTGTCAATCAAACTTGCCGATTCGCGGGCGCGGGTGCAAGCATTTGCCCCCGATTTTCCGTGGGGTCACCGGCGCAAGCGGGCCGGCTTATGCAAAGATCAGCATGTCCATTTCCTCGAGCGTCACGCCGATCAGACGCGCCGATCCGGAGCTGTGGGCGAGCCGCACATCTCCGCGCTCAACTATGGCGAAATCCTCCAGATCGAGACCGGCGGGCAGCACCACACTGTCCTCCGCCGTCAGATCGCGGATCACCTGGCGGCCGCCGTCGCCTGCCAGATGAAACGCATCGGCCCCGGTTCCGCCGACCAGCACATTGCGCCCTGCCCCGCCGATCAGCACATCATGACCGTCATGGCCAAAGAGCTTGTCGGCCCCGGCGCCGCCAAAAAGGCTGTCAGCACCCTGCCCGCCCCAGATGCGGTCGGCGCCGCCCCCGCCCTCCAGCCGGTTGGCCGCCCCGTTGCCGATGATCAGATCGTCGCCCTGCCCGCCCAGCGCATCCTCGATCAGCGAGCGCTGGTCGCCGCGATGGGTGAGCGCGTTAAAGACATGGCCGCGCGCGAAATTGCCATCGCCCAGATCGGCACGTTGCGCGGTGCCGCCCGGGTCGAGATCAACAAACCGCCCCGGTGCAAGGTCGATGCTGAGCGCCCTGTCATAGGCCGAGAAATCATAGACATCGCGCCCGCCGCCATCCCACAGCGTGCGAAACACGATATTGGCGCCCGGCATTTCCTGAACCAGGCCGTTCACGATCAGCGCGCCGCTGGCCGGGTCGATGGCATAGACCGTGTCGCCGGCGTTTGCGGTGTAATCAGCGCCGTAAATGTCTTGCAGCGCCGCGATGTCGAGCACCATCAGGCTTTGCGCAAACCCCCAGATGCCGTTGCGATAGGCGGTGTCCGGCGCCCCCACATAGGAGCGGTAGGTCATCACCGAAAACTCCATGCTGTCATAGGCCGCGGGCAAAAGCTGCCGGTTCGTGCCGCCCGGCTCATGACCATGCTTGAGCCCCAGCGCATGCCCGATCTCATGCAACAGCGTGTGCCAGGCATAGCCTCCGGGCTCCGGGTCGGCAAAAATCTCGGTTCCGGCCCAGCTCGGCGCGCCGTTATGCACCCAGATATCGCCCGATTCCGCCATCGGCCCGGGATAATAGGCATAGGCGGTCGTGGCCGCATCGCTCAGCGCCAGACGCATATCTGCGGTTGCATCATCCGCGGCGGTGAGCTCGCGCAGGGCCAGATCGGTGGCCGCGTCGATCTGCGCAAAGATCGCGCGTGACGCCGCCTGCTGGGTCTCGCTGAACTGTCCGAAATCGCGCAGCGGCGCGCTGGCCGGATAGCCGATGCGATAGTCTCCGGCGGCATCGGGGAAGGCAAAGCTCGCCGCACCGCCAGCCCAGGCAAACCCCGACAAAAGAGCAGCCGAAGCAGCGGCAAGATCGGCCCGGTCGATGCTGGTGGCCGCCATGCCGCCCAGCTCGTGCGACCGGAGGGACAGGCGGTCGCCCAGGTCAGGCGCCGACCCGCTGCTGCGCCCGGCATCCCATGCCAGATCCCCGCCAAAACCAGCGCCAGACATCCGCACCCACCCGTTCGTCGCCCGCTCCGGCGCGGGTCACCCCTCGACCCACGCGGTATGGTTGCAATTCTAGCGCAAATTGCCGTGACCCGCCATGCAGCGCTTAACCCATCGTTAATGGATTGCCCGGCGCGCGATTCGCGGGGCGAGCGCCCGCGGCACGCCCAGCCCCTTCGGCTCAGCGGCGCCGGCGAAGATTGCGGAGGGTTCTTGTGTGAAACTCCAGCGGTTTGGTCTGCAGCCATTCGGCAAACCGCGCCAGATGCGGGTGGGCGCGCAGCGCCTCGGGTGTGGAATAGGCACGGGCCAGCTCCGCTTCGCTCAGCACCGCGTGGATTTCGTTGTGACACATCCGATGCATCAGCACGGTCGGCCCATGCGCGCCGCCCTTGAGCTTGGGCACCAGATGGTGGCGGTTCTGGGGAACGCTGGGCGGCATGGGGCGCAGGCAAAGCGCGCAGATCGGCCAATCCGAGGGAATGGCGCCCGTCGCCGCGCGCGTCACCCGCTTTCCCAAAGCACCGGCAATGTGTCGAACGCGCCGCGCAGCGCCTCGGCCCAGCCCGTGGAGACGCGCAGAAAGTCCGGATCATCCGCCTCGATGCGCTGGTTGATGTCGAACTCGAACGTGCCGGACCGGATCACCACCAGATCGAGCGGCATGCCCACCGATAGGTTGGAGCGGATGGTGCTGTCCATCGACACGCAGGCGGCCTTGAGCGCATCGCGGATCGAGGTGGTGCGGGTGATCACGCGGTCGAGGATCGGCTTGCCGTATTTGTGCTCGCCGATCTGCAGGAAGGTCGAATCCTCGGTCGCTTCGATGAAATTGCCGGCGGCATAGACCAGAAACAGCCGCGGCCGTCCGCCGCGCCGCTGGCCGCCGATGATCACGGATGCGTCCGATGACACACCCTGGGCCATCAGCGGGTCGCGGTGATGCTGCTGCATCTCGCGCATCAGAATCCCGACCATCTGGGCGGCGCGAAAGGTGCTGTCGGCATTCAGCACCGTCTCGACATTTTCTCCCGCCTCGGCGCGCGCGATCTCCTTGTCGATGCGGGTGACGATCCCTTGCGTGACCGACAGATTGCCCGCGGTCATCAGGGCAATCGTGCGCTCGCCGGGCACCGACCAGGTGAACATCTTGCGAAACCGCGAGATATTGTCGAGCCCGGCATTGGTGCGGGTGTCCGACAGCATCACCAGCCCCTCGGCAAGGCAGATCCCGACGCAATAGGTCATGCGCCGCGCCCATTGCAGGCGCGCATGCCGCGCGCAGCGACCGGGCCGATCATTGCGATTGCCCCTGGGATTGCGCGCCCGCGCCACCCGCATCGGGCGCGATTTCGACACGTGCAGACATCGCAACCTCGGCCTGGCCCAGCACGACCCCGTTCACCGGTGCCGCGTCGACGGCATCGAGCCCGCAGGTCAGACGCACATAATGCTCGGTGGGGCAGCGCCGATGCGTCGGGTCGAACCCGATCCAACCGATATCGGGCACAAAGGCCTCGGCCCAGGCATGGGTCTCGAACCCCGCATCTTCCTCGCCCGTATCGCCCGTATCGCCGGCATCGCCCGCCTCGCCTGCGGCCGCCTCAGCCAGATACCCCACGACATAGCGCGCCGGCACGCCCTGCGCGCGCGCCGCGGCCAGAAAGAGATGGGTCTGATCCTGGCAGACGCCTGCGCCCAGCTCCAGCGCTGCCGCCGCACTCGTTGCCGGTGTCGTCGCGGCAGGCCGGTAGCGCACGGCCTCGGCCACGGCATCGCTGAGCGCGTGGAGCCAGGCCAGGCGCCCGGCGCCGGGTTCCGGCCCATCGACACCCTCGGCAAAGGCGCGCACCGGGGCGGCCGGTGCCGTCAGCGCCGTGTCGCGCAAGAACACCGCCGGCGGCGGATGGCGGGGCAGTCCGCTTACAATCCCCACCTTGTCCTGGGTTGCGACGCTGCCCTGCGCCTCGATCTGCACGTCGCTCTCACCCGCACTGCTGCGCCAAAGCCCGACCAGATTGCCCCAGGCATCCTTGACCAGCGCGGCCACCTCCGCCCCGTTCACCCGCACCGTCCAATCGACCCGCGCCTGACCGTCAAAGCTCGACGGCCAGAGCCGCAGCCGCAGCGCGACGCGCTCGGCCATCGGCTCATAATCGTAGCGGGTCTGGTGACGCACCGTCAGACGCATGCGGTCCTCAAAAATGGTAGCAGCGGGAAATCTCGGCCGACACACGCGCGGTCAGCCCGATATACGCATTGACGCATTCGTGCAGACCGCTGTCGAAGATCTCCTCGATCTGGCGCCCCTGCAAGCGTTCAAGCGCAGCACGGGCGGTCTTGTGGCAGACATGTGCGGTTTCGTGCCGGCGGTCGAGCTGCGCGAGGCACACGCAGATCTGCTGGTAGCAAAACGCCACCGAACGCGGAAAATCGGTGTTGAGCAGCAGAAAATCGGCAATCTTCCAGGGCGCATAGTCACCCTTATAGATGTGGTGATAGCCGCGGATCGCCGACAATGCGTGCAGGACCGAGGTCCATTGATGATAGTCGCGCCCACCGCCGACGACATCGGTTTCGGGCAGCAGCACGAAATACTTCACATTGAGCAGCCGCAGCGTGGTGTCGGCGCGCTCGACAAACCCGCCAAGCCGCAGGAAATCATAGCCGCCATTGCGCAGCATGCCGGTTTCGGCCGCCCCCCGGAACGTCGCCGCCCGCGCCTTGACCCAGTCGAGGATCGCGGGCAGGTCGCGCCGGGCCGTCACCTCATCGGTGGCCTCCAGCCGCCGCCAGCCATCATTGAGCGCCTCCCACATCTCTTGGGTCAGGGCCGTGCGCACCGCCTTTCCATTGGCGCGCGCCTGGGCCAGGCAGGCATGGATCGAGGCGCGGTTGTCACGCTCCAGCACCAGCCCGCGCACGATCGCGGCCTCATTGAGCGGCCCGGCGGTCTTGAAATACTCCGCCGCCCCCGTGGTCTGGATGACCGAGCGCCATTCGGCCTGATCGCCCACCCCGGGCAGCATGGTCATGCGCTGGCCCATCTCGATGAGCCGCGCTGTGCTCTCGGCCCGCTCCAGATAGCGCGCCATCCAATAGAGGTTCTCGGCAGTCCGGCTGAGCATGCCCGCTACCTCCTCAGCACCCAGCTGTCCTTGACGCCGCCGCCCTGGCTGGAATTGACCACCAGCGAGCCTTCGCGCAGCGCAACCCGGGTCAGCCCGCCGGGCACGAGGCGGATCTGCCGGCCCACAAGGCAGAAGGGGCGGAAATCGACATGCCGGCCGGCAAGCCCTGCCTCGGTGAGGGTCGGCGCGGTGGAAAGATCAAGCGTGGGCTGGGCGATGAACTCGCCCGGCGCGGCCTCGATGCGCTTGGCATAGGCCACGCGCTCCTCCTCGCTGGCCTTGGGCCCGATCAGCATGCCATAGCCGCCCGAGCCATGCACCTCCTTGACCACCAGCTCGGCAAGATTGTCGAGCACATGGGCGCGTTCATCGGGCCGCGCGCATTGCCAGGTCGGCACATTGTCGAGGATCGGCGCCTCACCGAGATAAAAGCGGATCATCTCGGGCACATAGATATAGATTGCCTTGTCATCGGCGATCCCTGCCCCCGGTGCCGAGGCCAGGGTCACCCGCCCGGCCCGGTAAGCATCAAAGATGCCGGGAATGCCCAGCAGGCTGTCGGCGCGAAAGCTCAGCGGATCGATGAAATCATCGTCGATGCGCTTGTAGATCACATCCACCCGCTGCCGCCCGCGCGTTGTGCGCATCCAGACAATCCCGTCTTCGACCAGAAGATCCTGCGGCTCGACAAGCTCGATGCCCATCAGATCGGCCAGAAAGGAATGCTCGTAATAGGCCGAGTTGAGCGAGCCCGGGGTGAGCAGCACGATGGTCGGCTCGCCCGTGCAGGCCGGCGGCGCCAGTTCGGCAAGCGTGCTGAACAGGGCGGCGGGGTAGCTGTCGACCGGCTCCACCGCGCCGCCGGTGAAAAGGTCGGGAAACATCCGCATCATGATCTCGCGGTTTTCCAGCATATAGCTCACGCCCGAGGGGGTGCGGCAATTGTCCTCCAGCACCTGAAAGCTGTCGGCCCCGGTGCGGACGATGTCGATGCCCACGATGTGCGAATAGACCCGGCCGGGCGGGTCGAACCCGATCATCTGCGGCAGGAAGGCGGAGTTTTGATAGACCAGTGCCTCGGGGATGATGCCGGCGCGCAGGATCTCGCCGCGGTGATAGACATCGTAGAGAAA
>JBCBKN010000181.1:0-8813 GCA_038521775.1 Pseudomonadota bacterium
GATGCATGCGGGTCTGGGTCTCCACCGTGCCCCTCTGGAGACAAGCCTCACATAGATTGCTGCTCCATCCGCTTGGCGCGCTGCGGGCAACGCCCGGCACAGACCGCGCGGCCCAGCGCCCCGGCGCGCAGAATGTTTGGCATCC
Source organism: Pseudomonadota bacterium (assembly GCA_038521775.1). Taxonomy (GTDB): domain Bacteria; phylum Pseudomonadota; class Alphaproteobacteria; order Rhodobacterales; family Rhodobacteraceae; genus J013. The sequence continues at coordinate 146 of JBCBKN010000181.1, forward strand.
GTTCTCCCCAGGCAGCCAGGCGGGTTGACGCTCCAAGACGCCTTTTTTGCTGAGCCACCCGCCCTGCCCTACGCGCAAGGGCTCTTGACCTTGCTCGCGCGCTGTCCATGAGTGGGACGCGTCCGGAACTGGACCACATGCCGGGCAAGAGGAGCGAAGACCAAACTGCGCCGGGCACCGCATCCAGCGTGCCGCATCTTTCCGTCACAAGGCCGTGTCATGCCCGCAAGCGCCGCCCCGACCCCGCATTCCGCAGCACCGCCGCCGAATTATCTGCCGATCATTCTCGCCGCATCGATCGTGCTGGCGCTGTCTTTTGGCGCGCGCTCGATCTTTGGGGTCGTGCTGGCGCCGATGTCGAGCGATCTGAATTGGCCGCGCGAGACCTTTGCCCTGTCCCTGGCCCTTCAGAACCTTGTCTGGGGTCTCGGCCAGCCCTTTTTCGGCGCGGTGGCAGACCGGATCGGCGACCGCAAGGCGCTGTGGATCGGGCTGCTGTGCTATGTGGCGGGCATGATGATCAGCGCGGTGGGCACCGCCCCCTGGATGCAGCATCTCGGGGTGGGTTTCTTTGTCGGGCTGGGCACGGCGGGCACCGCGTTCGGATTGGTTCTGGCCGCGGTCGGCCGCGCTGTGCCCGAGGCAAAGCGAAGCCGCGCGCTGGCCCTGGTGGCCGCCTTGGGCGCCTCGGGCCAGGTGCTGATGCCGCTACTTGCCCAGGCGATCGAGGCCAGCCAAGGCTGGCAATTGGCAATCGCTGCGACCGGCGGGCTGCTGCTGCTTGCGGCCTTTGCGATCCCGTTTCTGCGGGCCCCTGCATCGAGCGTGCCGCGGCAGGAGCCCGATCCGATGGGCGTGGCCCTTGCCAATGCGCTGCGCCAGCCAAGCTATGTGCTGCTCAATCTGGGCTTTTTTGTCTGCGGGTTTCACGTGGCGTTCATCTCGGCGCATTTTCCGGCCTATGTGGCCGAGGTGTGCCGTGCCTTCACCCTGATGGGCCGCACCGTCTCGCCCGAGGCGCTGGGCGCTGCCACGCTCTCGATCACCGGAGCTGCCAACATAGCCGGCACGCTTCTGGCAGGCGAGCTTGGCGCGCGCTACCCCAAACCCTTTGTGCTTTCCGGCATCTATGCGCTGCGGGCGCTGCTGATCCTTGCCTTTCTCGCACTGCCGGCCACCCCGGCCTCGGTCATCGCGTTCAGCGCCCTGATGGGGATCCTGTGGCTTTCAACCGTGCCGCTGACCAGTGCGCTGGTGGCCACGATGTTCGGACCGCGCAACCTGGCCACGCTCAGCGGGGTGGTGTTTCTGAGCCATCAGCTGGGCAGCTTTCTGGGGGTCTGGATGGGCGGCCGGTTCTACGACCTTTACGGCACCTATGACACGGTCTGGATTGTGGCCATCGGGCTGGGGGTCTTTTCGGCCATCGTCCATCTGCCGATCTCCGAGCGGCGTCTCGATGCCGCACCGGCCTGAGCCCCCGATGCCGGAATGGATCATCTCCGAGGCGCCGGTGGGCTACCCGCAGGCGCTGGCCGAGATGGAAGCGCGGGTGGCCGCGATCCGGGCCGGCACCGCGCCCGAGGCGGTCTGGCTGTGCGAGCATCCGCCGCTTTACACCGCCGGCACCTCGGCCCGGCCTGAGGATCTGCTGAGCCCCGACCGGTTTGCGGTGTTCCGGGCCGGGCGCGGCGGCGAGTACACCTATCACGGCCCCGGCCAGCGCGTGGCCTATGTCATGCTCGATCTCGACCGGCGGGGCCGCGACCTGCGCCGCTTTGTGTGGATGCTGGAGGCCTGGATCATCGAGACGCTGCAGCGGTTCAACCTTCGGGGTGAGCGGCGCGCGGGCCGGGTCGGCATCTGGGTGGCGCGGCCCGACAAGCCGCCCCTGCCCGATGGCAGCCCGGCCGAGGACAAGATCGCCGCGATCGGGCTGCGGGTGCGGCGCTGGGTGAGCTTTCATGGCATCGCCCTCAATGTTGAGCCGGATCTGGACCATTTCAGCGGGATCGTGCCCTGCGGGATCCGCGGATATGGGGTGACCAGCCTGGCCGATCTGGGCTTGCCGGTGGCCATGCCGGATGTGGATCTGGCGCTGCGCGCGGCGTTCGAGACGGTGTTTCTCTCTCCAGCCGCGCCCGGGGAACCGGCCCCCTCACTCAGCGGTAACTGACCACCTCGAACTCCACGCCATCGGGATCGCGGAAATAAAAGCGCCGCCCAGGCTCGTATTCGCCAAACCCGTAGGGCTCGAACCCGGCGGCCGTCACCCGTTCCTGCACCGCGTCGAGATCGGCGACCTCGACCCCGACATGGTTGAGCCCGCCCGCGGTGATATAGCTGTTGGGGGCCGCGACCGCCTCGGGGTCTTCGCCGTAAAGCGCCAGATAGCTCGACGCCCCGCCCACATGCACGGTGTAGCCGGAGCCGCGCGCAGCACCCTCCCAGCGGATGTGCCATCCAAACAGCTCCACAAGCCGCGCCGCGCTGGCCCTGGGGTCGGACACGGTCAGGTTCACATGCTCCAAAACGATCTCGCTCATCGGGCTCTCCTTTCGCTTGACCTCTTCTGGCTAATTTCTCAACCTCACTTGAGGTCAAGATATTTTTTGAGGTGAGGAATGCTGCCGCCCCTGCTGAGCATTGGCGCGCTGGCGTCGCGCACCGGTCTGTCGGTCTCGGCGATCCGGTATTATGAGAGCGTCGGGCTGATCGCGCCGGCCCGGAACGAGGGGGGGCATCGGCGGTTCCTGCGCGCCGATATCCGGCGGCTGAGCTTTGTGATCGTGTCGCAGAACCTGGGCATTCCGCTGGCCCGCATCAAAGCGTTGCTTGCGCGGCTGCCCACCGACCGTGCGCCGGATCCGCAGGATTGGGCCGATATGGCCGCCGAGATGCGCGCCGAGCTTGACGCCCGGATTCAGACCCTGTTGCGGCTGCGCGACACGCTCGACGGGTGCATCGGCTGCGGCTGTCTGTCGATGCGGGCCTGCGCGCTCTTCAACCCGCAGGATGCGGCCTCCCGCCACGGGGCCGGGCCGCGCTATCTCCTGGGCGACCCCGATCCGCAGGGCACGCCGCTAGATCCGGTCTAGCCGCGATCAGCACCGGCCGGGCAAGCGCGGCACCGACGATCATGCCGGCGCGAGACGCGACGTCTCAGCACCCTTTTTGTCGCAGCCGGGTTCCGCTCCTTGGACCCGGTCACCTTGCAGCAGAAATTCCGCATATTTCTGTAAATGCGGCAATCTATCCGTTGAGGACGGGCCGGGCCGGCGGTACTCCGAAGATGCAGCGGACCCCTCTCCGCATGCCGCCGTCATCACGACGCAAGTCCGGGAGCTTTGCATGGCAGACGCAGCCGTCCACTCGCAGCACGAGGACACCCGCGGTTTCTTCACCCGCTGGTTCATGTCGACCAACCACAAAGACATCGGGATCCTCTACATCTTCACCGCGGCGCTGGTTGGCTTCGTGGCGGTGGCCTTCACGGTCTATATGCGCCTGGAGCTGATGGAGCCGGGCATCCAGCACATGTATCTTGCCTATGCGGCGGATGCGGACAGCCTGCGCGCCAGCTTCGAGAGGCTTTTTGCCGATCTGGCAGCGGCGTCGGGAACCGGGGCGGTGCATGCGCAGGAGGCGCTCATGGCGCTGCGCGACACGCTTGCGGCCAGCTCGGCCAATGCGGATGGCCAAATCGTCATCGATGGCGGGCTGCGCGACGCGGTCATCTCGGCGGTCGAGAAGGCGGCCGGCAGCGCGCCCAGCACGGTCGAGGCGAGCCTGATTTACGGGCTGGGCGACACGCTTGACGGCGATCCCAACGGGCATTTGTGGAATGTTCTGATCACCGGCCACGGCATTCTGATGATGTTCTTCGTGGTGATCCCGGCACTGTTCGGCGGCTTCGGCAATTATTTCATGCCGTTGATGATCGGCGCGCCGGACATGGCCTTCCCGCGGATGAACAATCTCAGCTACTGGCTCTATGTCTGCGGCTCGGCCCTCGCGGTCGCGTCGCTTCTGGCGCCTGGCGGGAACGGGCAGACCGGATCGGGCGTGGGATGGGTGCTCTACGCCCCGCTCTCAACCTCCGAACAGGGCATGTCGATGGATCTGGCGATTTTCGCCGTCCATGTTTCGGGCGCAAGCTCGATCCTCGGCGCGATCAACATGATCACCACCTTCCTGAACATGCGCGCCCCCGGCATGACGCTCTTCAAAGTGCCGCTTTTTGCCTGGTCGATCTTTGTGACCGGCTTTCTGATCCTGTTCTCGCTGCCGGTTCTGGCCGGCGCCATCACCATGCTGCTGACGGACCGGAACTTCGGCACCGCCTTCTTTGACCCCGCTGGCGGCGGCGACCCGGTGCTCTATCAGCACCTCTTGTGGTTCTTCGGCCATCCCGAGGTCTATATCATCATCGTGCCGGGCTTTGGCATCATCAGCCATGTCATCGCCACCTTCAGCCGCAAGCCGGTCTTTGGCTATCTGCCGATGGTCTGGGCGATGATCGCGATCGGCGCGTTGGGCTTCGTGGTCTGGGCGCATCACATGTACACGGTACAGCTGTCGACCACGCAGCAGAGCTATTTCATGCTGGCGACGATGGTCATTGCCGTGCCCACCGGCATCAAGATCTTCTCCTGGATTGCAACGATGTGGGGCGGGTCGATCGAGTTCAAGACGCCGATGCTCTGGGCCTTCGGCTTTCTGTTTCTCTTCACCTTCGGCGGCGTGACGGGCATTGTGCTGAGCCAGGCGGCCATCGACCGGGCGCTGCATGACACGTATTATGTGGTGGCCCATTTCCACTATGTGATGAGCCTTGGCGCGGTCTTCTGCATCTTTGCGGCGATCTATTACTGGATCGGCAAGATGTCGGGACGGCAGTATCCGGAATTCCTGGGCAAGGTCCATTTCTGGATGATGTTCGTGGGCTCGAACATCACCTTCTTTCCGCAGCATTTCCTAGGCTATCAGGGCAAGCCGCGGCGATATATCGACTATCCCGAGCAGTTCGCGCTCTGGAACTATGTCAGCTCGCTCGGCGCCTTCCTGTCCTTTGCCTCGTTCCTGCTCTTCTTCTACATCATCGCCTACACGCTTCTGCGCGGCGCCAAGGTGAGAGAGCCGGCCTATTGGGGCGGACATGCCGACACGCTGGAATGGACGCTGCCCAATCCGCCGCCGGAGCATACGTTCGAGACCCTGCCCACGCGCGAGATGTGGGACAAGGCACCGGAGCATTGGACGGCGGTAAAGGGCCCTGAAGAGTCCAAGATCAGCCCTGCGGAGTGATGCGCGACCCATCTCACCCGGGTGCGGAAAGCTCCGCACCCGGAGAGCGCGGTGACCCGCATTTCGAAGTCTCGCTCTGGCCGCACCGTTCGTTGACCGAGACCGGTCTGCGCTGGCTCATCATCGGCTCTTGCGCGGCCTATGCGATCCCCATTCTTGCCTTTTTCGGCACCACGGCGATGCTGGTCCTCGCGGCTCTCGCCGCGTTTCACGTCTGGCTGTTGTGGTTTTTCATCCGTCGCAACACGCGCGCGCTGTCGCTCTCCGAAACGCTGCGGCTCTGGCCCGACCTGATCACGGTGGAGCGGCGCGACCCCCGCGGCCGGGTCAGACACTGGCAGGCCAACCCCTATTGGGTCCGCCTGACGCTGCACAAGAACGCCCGGCCCGAGAATTACTTGACGCTTAAGGGCGGCGGGCGCGAAATCGAACTCGGCGCGTTTTTGAGCCCCGATGAGCGGGTCACGCTGAAAGAAGAGATCGAGCGCGAGATCCGCCTGCTGCGGCCTGGCTGACGCCGGGTGAAGGGCAGCGCGGGCATGACTGCGGAGGGAAGACGGCCATGACGGCGGCCATGAAGGTGGGGTTTGTCCATGTTCCCAAATGCGCGGGCACGGCCCTTGGCCAGGCGCTCTACAGCGCATTCGGCACGCGGGCCCTTCATGTGTCGCGCATCGTGGCGCGCGGCGCGCCGCATCCCGACCCGCACACGCTGGAACGCGGCACACTTGCCTGGCGCCTGGCCAGCTCGGTGCCCTTCCTGTCGGGCCATTTCCCGATCAAGCAGATGCGCCAGCTCGACCGCGGCTTCGTGTTCACGGTGCTGCGCGACCCTGCCCTGCGCTACTTCTCGACCTTCAGCTATTTCGTAAGCCGTGCCACCAAGGCCAAATTCGCCGAGACCCCCGAGCGGCAGCGCTTTCGCGACATGAGCTTTGTCGAGTTCGACAAGGAGATGTCGGCCAGCACGCTTGCCCGCCTGGTGGTCGGCGACATCCTCAAGCTCCGCGGCGGGACCGCGCGCCCCGACAGCGCAGAGCTCGATGCAGCACTGCTCCGGTTTGACCGCATCTACAGCGGAGATATGCAGGGCATTGCGGCCGATGTCGCCGCGGTGGCGGGCCGGCCTGCCCCGCAGGTCGCGCGGGTGAATGAAAGCCAGGTCGGGCTGCGCCTGACCGCCGGGTGCAGCGAGGAGGCGTTCCTGGACCTGCTCCGCCGGCGCACAGCACTTGACGCGCTGGTCTTCGACCGGGCAACCGCGCTTTTTCCGCAAAGCTGCACGGAGCGCCGGCTCGACGACGACGCCCTGCTGGCCCATCTAAAATCGCGCTATGAGATTGTGTTTGAGTGAACGAGCACCCGGCGCGGCGCGGTCAGTGCACTGGCCTACCCGTTAGGATGGCGCAGGATCAACGTCGCGGTCATGCTCGCCACCAGGGCGCTGGCTTCACCGAGCACCCGACCCTCGCACACCGTGAGCGTGCGCCCGGGTTTCAAGACCCTGCCCTCGCAGATGAAGCGCGGTGCGGCGGCCGGGGCGAGAAAGTTGACCTTAAACTCGACCGTCAGCACCTCCGCCCCGGCATCCGACAGCGAGAGCGCGGCATAGCCGCAGGCGCTGTCGAGCGCCGTGGCCAGAACCCCGCCATGCACAAACCCGTGCTGCTGGCCAAGGCCCGGGCTGGCATCGAAGCCCAGCACGACCAGGCCTGGCGCCACCGAGCGCAGCTCGATGCCCAGGGTGTGCATGGCTGCCTGACGGGCGAAACTTGCGGCGATGCGATCGGCATAGTTCGGATCGCGGGGGCTGTGCGCTTGGGCCATGGGGCGTTCTTCGGACCGGGTCGTCGCTAGCCCAGCGCGGCCTTCACCGCGGCCCCGGCCTTGGCAAAGTCCATCTGGCCGGCATAGCGGGTTTTGAGCACCCCCATCACCTTGCCCATATCGCGGATCGAGCTCGCTTCGGTTTCCGCCACCGCCCGCGCCACGGCCGCCTCGATCTCGCGCGGGTCGAGCTGGCGGGGCAGGAACTCCTCGATGACCGCGATCTCCATGACCTCGCGCTCGGCAAGTTCCAGCCGCCCGCCCTCTTCATAAAGCCGGGCGCTCTCCTGGCGCTGTTTGATCATCTTGCCCAGGATCGCCAGGATCTCGGCATCCGAGACCGTGCCGCTTCCCTCGGCCCCGCGGGCGGCGATGTCGCGGTCCTTGATGGCAGCCTGGATCAGCCTGATCGTGGAAAGCCGCGCCCGATCCTTGGCCAACAGCGCATCCTTCATCGCCTTTTGGATCCGGTCCCGCATCGCATCCCTCCCGGCCACCCCTGTGCACCGCCGGTCAAAAGCGTAGCGCAGCTTGCCCAGCGGCTCAACCACGGCCGACGCCGATAACTCCTTGAAAAACCTTGTGGAAAAAACTTCGCCCCGCCCCCCTTGCGGCCCGCAGCCCGCCCGCCTACCTTGCGCCGGTTCATGGGGAGAGCACAACGTGACCGACCGCCCGACCGCCGCGCTCGTTCTGGCCGATGGCAGCGTCTTTTTTGGCCGAGGCTTTGGCGCCGAGGGGGTCGCGGTCGGCGAGCTCTGCTTTAACACCGCAATAACCGGGTATCAGGAGATCATGACCGACCCGTCCTATGCCGGGCAGATCGTCACCTTCACCTTCCCCCATATCGGCAATACCGGTGCAAATGCCGAGGATCACGAAACCGCCGCCCCGGTCGCGGCCGGGCTGGTGGTGCGCTGGGACCCGACCCGCCCGTCGAGCTGGCGCGCAACCGAAACCCTGGCCGCCTGGCTTCGGCGGCATGGCCGCATCGGCATTGGCGGGCTCGACACCCGGCGGCTAACCCGGGCGATCCGACAGCAGGGCATGCCGCATGTGGCGCTGGCCCATGACCCGAAGGGCGAATTCGACACGACGGCGCTGTTGGCGCAGGCGCGCGGCTTTGCCGGGCTGGAGGGGGCCGACCTCGCCCGCGATGTGACCTGCGCGCAGAGCTATCCCTGGCAGGAGGCGCGCTGGCGCTGGCCGGAGGGCTATGTCGCGGGTGCCAACGACAGCATGCGCCGGGTGGTCGCCATCGATTATGGCGCAAAGCGCAACATCCTGCGCTGCCTTGTGTCGGCCGGCTGTCATGTGACGGTGCTGCCGGCGACGGCCACGGCCGAGGAGGTGCTGGCCCACGCACCCGACGGGCTTTTTCTGTCCAACGGCCCGGGCGATCCCGCGGCGACGGCGGAATACGCGGTGCCGACGATCCAGACGGTGTTGTCGCAAACGCGCCTGCCGGTCTTCGGCATCTGCCTGGGGCATCAGATGCTGGCCCTCGCGCTCGACGCCCGAACCGTGAAGATGA
>JBCBKN010000182.1:0-8794 GCA_038521775.1 Pseudomonadota bacterium
ACGCCATCGGCCGTGGCGCTGCGCAGCACCGGCCCGATCTCGGCCGGGGTCAGGCCCAGACCCATCGCGGCACGCGAGAGCGGCGTTCCATTGCGAATGCGATCGGCCAAGGCCTCGGCCTGCGCGGTCACTGCCTCGAGCTGGCGCTGCTGGCGCCAATCGGCCTCGACCCGCTCGGCCACCTCCTCAAACGGGATCAGCGCGGCGGCGTCAACCTCATTGACCCGCAGCACGATGAAGCGGCCGTCGGCAAGCTGGCTCAGATCGGTCTCGATGCCCAGTTCGGCGGCAAGCGTCAGCGCGCGGAAGGTGGCGTCGGCGGCCAGACCCTCGCCGGTATCGGTGAGCGGCACGGCGACCTGGCCCAGGGTGTATTCCGTCTCCTCGCCGATTTCCTCGACCGTCGCGCCGCCGGCGACCAGATCCTCGACCTCGGCCGCAAGCTCCTGGGCGAGCGACCCGGCCATGCGCGTGGCGATGGCCGTGCGGATGGCGTCGCGGGCATCCTCCTCGGCAGTGACCTGGCCGAGCAGAATCGCATTGACCTGAAAAAGCGCGGGGCCGAGGCTGCTGTCGACCGGGCCGACGATCCCGGGCTCGGTCAGCGCGAACACCGCATCGCGCGCGCCGGCATCGACCGTGGCGCGGGTGAGCTCGCCCAGCGAGATGTTCTCCTCGGAAAACCCGCGCTCGACGGCAATCTCCAGCAGGGTCACCTCACCGGCCTCGATGCGGGCTTTGGCCGCCTCGGCCTCAGCAGCATCGGGAAAGGTCAGCCGCTGGATGCTGCGCCGCTCGGGCGTGTTGAAGCTCTCCTTGCGGGCCTCATACTCGCGGTCGACCTCCGCCTCATCGACCGCAATGCTCGATGTCAGGCTGGCGGGGTCGAGAATGGCATAGCTCACCTGCCGGGTTTCGGGCCGGGTGTAGCGGGCCGCCTCACCCTCATGCAGCGCGCGCAGATTGGCCTCGGCAGGCGCATCGACACTGCCGCCAAAGCGGTCCGCATCCAGGCGCACCCAGGCAAAGCTGCGCTGTTCGTTGCGATAGGCCAGCACCGTCTGCACCATGGCCGGCGGCAGGGCCAGATCGGCCCCCAGCGTGGTCTGCAGGATCTCGCGGGCGGCCTCGAACCGCACATCCTCGCGCAGCTGGGCCTCGGTCATGCCCTGCTGGCGCAGTGCAAAGCGCGCCTGATCGGCATTGAAGGTGCCGTCGGGCCCAAAAAAGCTGGGGATTGTCGCGACCTCGGCCTGGACCACCGCATCGGTGACCGACAGGCCCAGCCGCGCGGTTTCTTCCTTGAGCGCGGCCGAGCGGATGAGCTGGCCCACGACATATTGGTCGAGCCCGGCGGCGCGTGCGGTTTCCTGCGTCATGGGTTGACCGGCGCGGTTGCGCTGATTGATCTCGCGGCTGAAGGCGCGCAGGAACTCCTGCGACGTGATCGATTCGTCGCCGACCCGAGCGACCGAGGTGGTAAAGCCGCTGCGCACGATATCGCCCAGGCCAAACCCGGCCAGCCCGATGAAGAGCAGGCCCAACAGCACCCAAACCGCGATCTTGCTCAGTGAGAAGCGCCCGCTTGTCGCCATAAGCCCAACCCTTTTTCCTTTTGGTTTCAGGGAAGTTCTAGGAGGCCGGCCGGGCAGTGTCCAGCGCGCTGCGCGCAGTGGGCAGACGCGATTGTGTGAACGCGGCCAGCCGGTCAACGGTTTCGGCCAGCCCGGCCGGGTCGGCATTGGCAAAGGCGATGCGCAGCTGCGTCTCGCCGCCGGTCGGGGCAAACATGGTGCCGGGCAAGACCAGGAGCGAATGTTCGGCCACCAGCGCGCGGGCGATCTGCGCTGCGGCCTCGGTAAAGGGGTGCCGGACATAGGCGAAATAGGCGCCGCATCCCAGGAGGCTCCAATCGGGCAGCCGCGCAAAGCCGTCATGGATCGCCTGCCGGCGCGTCAGGATCTCGGCCCGCTCGCCGGCCACCCAATCGTCGAGATGGCGCAGCCCGTAAAGGGCCGCGATCTGGCCAAGCTGGGGCGGGCTGATCGTCACGCTGTCGAGGAATTTCTCGGCCTGGGCGAGCCGCGCGGCCCCGGTGATCAGCGCGCCCGTGCGGTGCCCAGTCAGCCGGTACACCTTGGAGAAGGAGTAAAGGTGGATGAGCGTGTCGCGCCAGTCGGGATCGGAAAAGAGACCATGGGGCGGGCCGTTCTGGCTGTGAAAATCCCGGTAGGTTTCGTCCAGGATCAGCGCCAGGCCATGCGCGCGCGCGAGGTCCCGAAACGCCGCGATCAGGGCCGGCGGATACTCAGCGCCTGTGGGATTGTTGGGGCTGACCAGCACGATGGCCCGGGTGGCGGGGGTCAGCGCGGCGCGCGCGGTGTCCGGATCGGGCCGCATGCCGGCCCCGCAGGGCAGCGGGATCACCTCGATCCCCGCAGTGTCGCACCACATCTTGTGGTTGAAATACCAGGGCGTGGGGATCATGACAGCCTCGCCCGGTGCGGCGACGGTGGCCAGGGCCGCGCAGAACGCCTGGTTGCAGCCGGCCGTCACCGCAACCTCGGCCGGGGTGATCGCGCCGCCATAGGCGGCCGACCAGCGGGTTGCGATCTCTGCACGCAGGTCCGGAAGGCCCAGCACCGGGCCGTAGAGATGTACGCTGGGCTCGTCCAGCACCGCGCGGGCCATCGCCTCGCGCAGCGCGGCCGGCGGTGGGTCGACCGGTGCGGCCTGGCTCAGATTGATCAGCGGACGCGCGGGCGGAAAGACCTGCCCGTCAAGCCAGCGCCGCGCCTCCATCACCGGAGGCGCTTCGGTGGCCAGGATCGTGGGTGCGAAAGGTGCGGTCATGCCTGGGCCTGTTTTTTCTTGCGCCACGGGGCGTCCTGCTCCCAGTTGCCGGCCATGATCGCACCAAAGGGCAGCACCTCATCGACGATCTCGGCAAGCTGGAACTGCGCGATCTGACGCCGCACCTCGGCTGCGTTCTTATAGGCCGATGGCAGCTCGGACGGGTCCGGGATGCCGCAGAAAAACCGGGTGTCCAGCCCTTCGGTCTCGGCGGAGAGATCCGCCACGCCCCGCCGCAGATGCTCGGCGCGGGAATAGTTCCGCCCCGCGCCATGCGGCGAGAAACCCAGCGCGTCGGGGTTGTTGAGCCCGCGGGCGATCAGCACCGGCTCGGCCATGTTGAGCGGGATGAGCGTGAAGTCGGTCGCATCCGCCGCCCAGCCGGGATAGGCGGGCGTCGCCCCCTTGGCATGGTAAAAAAACCCGTCGGTCTTGCGAAAGACGAAATTATGCTCGTTCCAGAACCGGTCCGCCGCGGGGCCGACCGCGTCATGCAGGGCAAAATGGCTCGCCTTGGTCCAGGCGCGGATGATCTGCAGTGCTGCCCAATAGCTTTCGCCCTCCGGGCTTTCGGCCGGGATCCAAGCGTTCTGGGGCAGGGTTTCGGGCGAGCGTTTCTTGCGCACCGCTTCGGCAAGCCGCATGCCGGTCTTGTAGAGCCGTGCGCCGAGGCCGCGCGACCCGTGATGGGTGACGAGCGCCGTGCGCCCATCCGAGGCGAGCCGCCCGACAAAGGCGAAATGGTTGCCATCGCCCTGGGTGGCAAAATGGTGATCGGCGATGTCCAGATGCGGCTTGGTCAGCGGGTTGGCCTCGATCTGGGCGGCAAGCTCGGCCGGCATCGAGATGCGCGCATCCCCGCCCGGCCCGAAATGCGTCGCGGCGTGGATGCGGTCGAGCACCGTGGCCGGATCGAGCCCGGGATAGACCGAGATCGCCACCGAACAGCAGATATCGGCCGAATGCATGCCCGGATGGATCGCTTCGGACACCGCAACCCCACCCACCGGGATGGTGCCCAGCCGCCCGGCCGGACAGGCATCGGGCAGGGCCGCGGCGGCCTGAACGACGGGCGTGCGGGACATCTCGCGCATCGTCGATGCGACGGCGGCCAGATTGGCCTCCTCATCGGGATTGGTCGCCTCGGCGAGCAGGGTGAAGTCGCCCGCGGGCTTGAGCGGGATCGTCGGCGGGGGGGCAAGCGGGGCCAGCGCTGCGCGCAGCGTCTCCGCATCGGTACCGGGAAGCGTCTGCGCCCGCGCGATCATTGCCGGAATATGCGGGCCCGGCGGAAAACCCAAATCCAAGATGTCTTTGCCGCTGATGGTCATGGCACCCTCCATGCCGCTCTCATGCGGCAGATTTGCCACAGACGCAACCGGCGTTGACCTGCGATGGGCCCGGGGCTAGGCGGGGGCGCATGAACCGACCGCCGCTCCTGACCCTGTCTGACATTGCGCTGACCTTCGGTGGCCGGCCGGTTTTTGCCGGGCTGGAGCTGGCGGTCGGTGCCGGCGACCGGATCGCGCTGGTCGGGCGCAACGGATCGGGCAAATCGACGCTGATGAAGGTGATGGCGGGTCTGACCGAGGCCGATGCCGGCACCCGGTTCGTCCAGCCCGGGGTCACCGTCTCCTACATGGCGCAGGATCCGGACATGGCGGGCTATGCGACGCTCGCCGAGTTTGTTGCCGAGCCGCTGCCGGTTGAGGAGGGCTACCGGGCCGAGATCGCCATGGAGGGGCTCGGCATGGATGGCGGGCTTGACCCCGCCCAGGCATCGGGCGGCGAGCGTCGGCGGGCGGCCCTGGCGCGGCTGGTCGCCCAAGAGCCCGATCTGATGCTGCTCGATGAGCCCACCAACCATCTCGACATCGCCGCCATTGGCTGGCTGGAGGCGCATCTTGCCCAGACCCGCGCCGGTTTCGTGCTGATCAGCCATGACCGGGCGTTTCTGCGGGCGCTGAGCCGGGCGACGCTGTGGATCGACCGGGGCGAGGTGCGGCGGCTCGACCGGGGCTTTGCCGCCTTCGAGGATTGGCGCGACAAGGTCTATGAGGAGGAGGATCTCAAGGCCCACAAGCTCGACCGGCTGATCAAGGCCGAGGCGCGCTGGGCGGTCGAGGGCATTTCGGCCCGGCGCAAACGCAACCAGGGCCGGGTGCGGCGGCTGGAGGGGCTGCGCGCCGAGCGGCGCGAGGCCATTGCGCGCACGGGCACGGCGCAGATGGCGCTGGAGGCGGGGCCGAAATCCGGCCGGCTGGTGATCGAGGCCGAGGGGCTTGCCAAGCGCTTTGGCACGCGGGTGATCATCCGGGATCTGTCGCTGCGCGTGATGCGTGGTGAGCGGCTGGCCCTGGTCGGCCCGAACGGGGCGGGCAAGACCACGGTCCTGAAGCTGTTGACCGGCGCGCTGGCGCCCGATGCAGGGCGCATCCGCCTGGGCACGGGGCTGGAAGAGGCCGTGTTCGACCAGAACCGCGCCCAGCTCGACCCCAGCAAAAGCCTGTGGGAGACGCTGACGCTCGACCCCGCGCTGGGCCGGTCCGGCAGCTCCGATCAGATCGTTGTGCGCGGCAAGCCGCGCCATGTGGTGGCGTATCTCAAGGAGTTCCTCTTTGAGGAGCGCCAGGCCCGCGGTCCGGTCTCGGCCCTGTCGGGCGGCGAGAAGGCCCGGCTTTTGATGGCGCGGATCATGGCGCGCGAAAGCAACCTCTTGATCCTCGACGAGCCGACCAATGATCTCGACATCGAAACGCTCGATCTCTTGCAGGAGCTGCTGGACGCCTATGACGGCACCGTGCTGCTGGTCAGCCATGACCGCGATTTTCTGGACCGGGTAGCAAGCACCACCATTGAGATGACCGGGGATGGCCGCGCCACGGTCTATGCCGGCGGCTGGTCGGACATGCAGGCCCAGAAGGCGGCCGCCGGCATGGACGCGCCGGCACCTCTCAGGGCCGAGAAACAGGCGTCCCGGCCGCCGAAACCGCCGCCCGCCAAGGCCGCGTCAAAACCCCGAATGTCGTTCAAGCAGACGCATCGGCTGGACGCTTTGCCCGGCGAGATCGATCGGGTGACGGCCGAGATCGAAAAGCTGGAGGCGTTTCTGGCCGATCCCGACCTCTATGCCACCGCGCCCGAAAAATTCGCCAAGGCGACCGATGCGCTTGCCGAGCGTCAGGCCTTGCTGACCGCGATGGAGGAGGAATGGCTGGAGCTTGAGACCCTGCGCGAAGAAACCGGCGGCTGACCCGGCAGGTCAGTTCGGGCTGTCATTGTTGGTGCGCGTCGGCCGCGGCATCAGGGTGCGCATGAGCGAGGGCAGGCCGTCCTCGACCCGCGCGCCGCCCAGCCTCAGGGTCGCGCGGGTGACGGTGTCGCCGCCATTGCACAAAGCGGCCGCGATCACGCCGCTGCCTCCTCCCGCACTGGGTGCGGTGCACAGGCGGGTGTTGTCGCTGGCCCCGAAGGCAAAGACAAAGCGAAAGCCTGCGCTTTGCGCCACGGCCGCGGCGGGGCCTGTGGCAAGCTCGAACCGCACCGGGGCCTGATAGCCCGGGCTGCGCAGCGTGGCGATGAAGGCCGCCGCGTCTGCCCCCGGCACATTGCCCAGCAGGACGACCGGGGCGCGCCCGCCGATGCTGACCGTGCCCTTGGTGAAATATTGCTGGTTCTTGCCCACGTCGAACACCGCCGGGCCACCCGCACCGGGGGCGCAGGCGGCGAGCCCGCCCGCGAGAAGGCAGGCGGCGAGCCCGCAGACGCTGCGCCGCTTTGCCGGTTTGCGACCGCGGCCGCTCACTGCCTCAGACGCCGGCGAAAGGAGGGCGTGTCATCGGGCCGGGGCGGCGGCAGCAGCGAGCGCATCAGCGACGAGATCTGCGGCTCCAGCGGGCGGCTTTCATCGATGCGCAGTACCGCGCGGCTGATCTGGCGCACATCAAGGCAAAGCGCCATTGCCACCAGCCGCGGATCGCCGCCCGAGCGGGGACGGTCGCAGAGCGGCGTCACCACATCGGTGCCGAAGGAGGTCACGAAGTAATATCCGCGCGGATCGGGGTCTGGCGTCACGGCGCGAAACTGGGTGGGCGGATACCAGCCTGGCGTGCGCATCAGATCGGCAAAGCCCTGCGGCGCCAGCCCGTTGGGGGCCGTGCCGTAGAACTCGACATCCTGTACGCCGCCCAAGCGGACGTTAAGCGAGAACACGCGGTCGAAATCGGTATTGTACACCACGCCCCCCGTGGGCTGTGTGGTGGCACAGGCCGCAAGGCCCGTCATGGCGATCAAGAGCAAAAGGCGGGTCATATCACCTCTCCATCATTGTCCTGCCAAAAGATGGCACATGCCCGCGACGCGGCAAGTGTTGGCCAGCACAGTTGATCGGAGTGTGAGGCGCGTTTTCAGATATGACAGCACTGCTGACTTTCTTCTTGTGCTGCGCCGGGCCCGCGCGCTAGGCTGCCCCGAACCAAGACGAAACGGGGGAGGATTGCATGTTTGCATCCGGCATGGCGTTTGGCCTGGACGAAGAGATCGAGGCGCTGCGCGACACGGTTGCGCGCTGGGCTGCCGACAAGCTGGCGCCGCGCGCCGGCGCGATCGACCGCGACAACGCGTTCCCCCGCGACCTCTGGCCGGAGCTGGGCGCGCTGGGCCTGCTGGGCATCACGGCCGATGAGGCCTATGGCGGCGCGGAGATGGGCTATCTGGCCCATACCGTTGCCATGGAAGAGGTCTCGCGCGCCTCGGCCTCGGTGGGGCTCTCCTATGGCGCGCATTCCAATCTCTGCGTGAACCAGCTCAACCGTCATGGCACCGAGGATCAGAAGGCCCGCTTCCTGCCCGGGCTTATCGACGGCACAGCACTTGGGGCGCTGGCGATGTCCGAACCGGGCGCAGGCTCGGATGTGGTCTCGATGACCCTGCGCGCCGACAAGCGCAACGACCGCTTCGTGCTCAACGGCACCAAATTCTGGATCACCAACGGCCCCGAGGCCGATGTCCTGATCGTCTATGCCAAGACCGACCCCGATGCCGGCCCGCGCGGGATCACCGCCTTTCTGATCGAGAAGAGCATGGCGGGCTTTTCCACCGGCCAGAAGCTCGACAAGCTGGGCATGCGCGGCTCGGACACCGGCGAGCTGGTGTTTGACGAGTGCGAAGTGCCCTTTGAGAACGTGCTGGGCGAGGAAGGGCGCGGCGTCAATGTGCTGATGTCGGGCCTGGATTATGAGCGCATCGTGCTGGCCGGCGGGCCGCTGGGGATCATGGCCGCAGCACTCGATATCGTTGTTCCCTACGTGCATGAGCGCAAGCAGTTCGGCCGCTCCATTGGCGAGTTCCAGCTCATGCAGGGCAAGCTGGCCGACATCTACACCACCACCAATGCCTGCCGGGCCTATGTCTATGCCGTGGCCCAGGCGGCTGATCGCGGCGAGACCACGCGCAAGGATGCCGCCGGCTGCATCCTTTATGCCGCCGAAAAGGCGACCCAGGTCGCGCTGGAGGCGATCCAGGCCCTGGGCGGCAATGGCTATATCAACGACTACCCCACCGGGCGGCTGTTGCGCGACGCCAAGCTCTATGAGATCGGCGCCGGCACGCAGGAGATCCGGCGCATGCTGATCGGCCGCGAGATGTTTGAGGAAACGGCCTGAGCATGCCGCGTCCTTCGGCCATGCGGGATGATCCCGTTTTCACATCGGAGACAGATGCGATGATCTTGGTACCGACTGCAGGACCGGCGGCGCTTCGGATCATGTCGCGACAAGATCGTCGGCCTTCTCCCGATTGGGCATTGGGGCATGCCGTTGGGCCTTGTTGTGCAAGGGCGCCGTCGTGACCCGACTGGCCTCGCAGATCTCGCCCCGGTCCGAGAGCTTTGCGCGCAACCAGGCCGCGCATGAGGACGCGCTGGCCGAGATCCAGGCCGCGG
>JBCBKN010000183.1:0-8761 GCA_038521775.1 Pseudomonadota bacterium
CAGACGGCGCAGATCCTCGGCCGCGCGGGGCTGCCTGCGCGCGGGGATCTCCTCGGAGAGAAGTTCGATCAGAAGCTGGGGCATCGGCTCAAGGGCTCCGCGTTCGGGCCGTCCGGGAAAAGCCGATCAGGCGGGCGGGGTCAAGCCTGAATGCCTCAGCGCATGGCGCCGAAGACCGACCAGCCCATCGCATCGGCCAGACGTTCAAGCGCCCGGCCGGCCAGAAGCGAATTGCCCTTGGGCCCCAAGCCGGGCGACCAGGCCGCGATCGACGCGCGGCCCGGCACGGCGGCGAGGATCCCGCCGCCCACGCCGCTTTTGCCCGGGATGCCGACGCGAAACGCAAACTCGCCCGAGGCATCGTAATGCCCGCAGGTGAGCATCAGCGCATTGATCCGCCGGACCCGGTCGGCCGGCAGGCGCGGAACGCCCTGAACCATGCCGCCCTCGGCCAGGACCCGACCGGCCAGCGCAAGCTGGGTGACGGTCATCGCGATGGCGCAATGGCCGGTATAGACCGCCAGCACATCCTCGACCCGGCCGCGCAGATTGCCCTCGGCCCGCATGAAACTGGCCAGAGCGCGGTTGCGATGCCCGGTTGCAGCCTCCGACGCGGCGACGCGCTCGTCGATGCCGATCGTCCCCGCGCCGGGCGCTGGGGGCCCGACAAGGTCGCGCAGGAACGCCACGATCTCTCCCAGCACCGCGGCTGGCGCGCGGCCGTCCAACAGCGCATCGGCAACCACGATGGCGCCGGCATTGATGAACGGGTTGCGGGGGATCCCGCGCTCATATTCAAGCTGCACCACCGAGTTGAAACGGTTGCCCGAGGGCTCGCGCCCGACCCGCGCCCAAAGCTCGGCGCCGACCCGCTCAAGCGCAAGCGCGAGCGTGAAGACCTTGGTGATGCTTTGCAGCGAGAAGGCGGTGTCGACATCGCCTGCCATGCAGACCGGCCCGTCGACCGGCGCCACGGCAATGGCAAACCGGGCCGGGTCGACCTTGGCCAGTTCGGGGATGTAGCTTGCAGGCTCTCCCCGCTCCGCACAGCCGGCCATCTCCTGCGCGATCTCGTCCAGGAGGGGTTGCAGGCCCGCCATGCCCGCTCACTCCGAAAACTGGCGCCAGAGATACCCGCGCCCGTCGGGATAGACCGCAACATAGGTCAGGATCGAATAGCCCGTCGCATCGCGCGGCGTCTCATCGGCAATGATATGGGCTGTGGCCGCGCCGCTGGCGAGCGCCTCGGTGATGGCGGCGGCATCGAAACAGTCAAACCAGTAGGGCGGGCGCAGCGGGGCGGCGCCTTCGGCCTCGGCAAGCCCGGCGAAAGCCTCGGGATCGGTGCGAAAGCAGCCGCGGATCTTGAGGGGCGAGGTGAAGGCGTCGATGCCCTCATAGGCGCTGACCGGGACGGGCCGCCCCTCCACCTCAAGAACCGTCACACCAGCCACCCGCTCATAGAAGGCATGCACCTGATAGTACCAGAGGCCCGCGGCAAAGATCAGGGCTGTGGCCAGCATTGCGATGATGATCACCCGGCCTGACATCGCAGCCTCCCTGCCCGGCCAGGCCCGCGCCTGTGGAGCCGCGCGCGCCTCATGCCGCGCCGGCCTCGTCGTGCCACCCCGCAGCCTCGGTCAACAGGAACGCATCCGCGCAGGCCTTGGCCAGGGTGCGGACCCGGCCGATATAGGCCTGCCGCTCGGTCACGCTGATCACGCCGCGTGCGTCCAGAAGGTTGAAGAGGTGGCTTGCCTTGATGCACTGGTCATAGGCGGGCAGGGCCATGACAATGCGGCGTCCGGTCTTGGGGTCCTCGGCCGGCTGATCGAGGATCGCCCGGCATTCCGCCTCGGCATCCTCAAAATGCCGCATCAGCATAGCGGTGTCGGCCACGTCGAAATTCCAGCGGGCATATTGCGCCTCGGCCTCGCGAAACACATCGCCATAGCTCAGCGGGATGGGGCATTGCGGGTCGTTGAACGGCATCTCATTGCCGTCATCCTGGCCCAGCACATACATCGCCAACCGCTCCAACCCATAGGTGAGCTCGCCCGAGACGGGGGCACAATCATGCCCGCCCACCTGCTGGAAATAGGTGTATTGGCTCACCTCCATGCCGTCGCACCAGACCTCCCAGCCCAGCCCCCAGGCGCCCAGGGTCGGGCTCTCCCAATCATCCTCGACAAAGCGGATGTCGTGCAGATCGAGATCGATGCCGATGGCAGCAAGCGATCCCAGATAGATCTCCTGCAGATCGGGCGGCGAAGGTTTGATGATGACCTGAAACTGGTAGTAATGCTGCCAGCGATTGGGGCTGTCGCCATAGCGCCCATCGGTGGGCCGGCGCGAGGGCTGGACATAGGCCGCAGCCCAGGGCCGGCTGCCCAGCGCGCGCAGCGTGGTGGCGGGGTGAAAGGTGCCCGCGCCCACCTCCATGTCATAGGGCTGCAGGATCGCACAGCCGCGCGACGCCCAATAGGTTTGCAGGCGCAGGATGATCTCTTGAAACGAGCGGGGTTGGGACATGGCGCAGCGCTCCCTGATGCCCCGCGTTCATACCAGCGCCCGCGGTCGGGTCAATTGGGGGGCGTCGCTTGCATGCGTGTCAATTGGGGGCGTCGATGCGTGGGCCTGACGGGCGGAGGCGGGGATTGCGGGCGCGTCAATCGGCCCAGAACCGGCGGGTGAGCAGGATATAGACCGCAAAAAGCTCCAGCCGACCGATCAGCATCGCGGCCGTCAGCACCCATTTCACCGGGTCCGACAGCCCGGCGAAATTGCCCGTCGGCCCGATCTGATCGCCCAGACCCGGGCCGATATTGGCCAGCGCCGTGGCGGCCCCCGAAACCGCCGTGATCGTGTCGAGCCCCAGCACCGACAGGATCAGCGCGATGGCGGTGAGCGTGAAAAAGAAAAGCGCGAAGAAGGCAGAGACCGAGTTGATCACCTCGCGGTCCACCCGCCGGCCCTGATAGCGCGGCACAAACACGCCATGGGGCGAATGCAGGCTGCGGATCTGCGCCCCGATCGAGGCGATGGCGATCTGGTAGCGGAAGATCTTGACCGAACAGGCGGTGGAGCCGGTGCAGCCGCCGATCAGCCCGATCAGGAAAAAGACCGCCACCGCAAAGGCGCCCCAGGTCATGTAATCGGCGCTGGCATAGCCCGTGCCCGACAGGATCGAGACGATGTTAAAGCTGCTCTGGCGCAGGCTTTCCTCAAGCGGCACCCCGTCCAGCACCGTGCGCAGCGCCGCCATGCCCAGCGACAGGCCCAGGATCAGCGCCAGATAGGCCCGGATCTGCGGGTCGCGAAAGAGCGGCCGCGCAGTGCCCGCGGCCAGCTGGATAAAGCGCACGAAGGGCAGGCTGGCCAGGATCATGAACAGGATCGCGACATATTCGGCCGGCCCTGCAAAGCGCGCAAAGGACGCGTCCCAGCTGGAAAACCCGCCCGTGGCGATGGTGGTCATGGAATGGATGAGCGCGTCGAAAAAGCCCATGCCGGCCGCCTCATAGGCCAAAAGGCAGGCGCCGGTCAGACCCAGATAGATCCAGCCGATGGAGACGGCGATCTCGGCGGCGCGGGGCAGGATCTTGCCGAAGGTGTCGAACCCTTCGGAGCGGAAAAACTGCATCCCCCCCACCTTCATCGCCGGCAGGAAGGCCATGGCCACCACGATTATGCCGATCCCGCCGATCCATTGCAGGATCGCACGCCACAGGATCAGGCCCGGCGGGCGATGCTCCAGCCCCTCGATGACGGTCGAGCCGGTGGTGGTCATGCCCGACACGGCCTCAAAAAACGCATCCGTAAAACCCACCCGTGGCGCCCCGATCATCATCGGCAGGGTGGCGGCAACCGGCAAGAGGCTCCAGGTCAGCGTGGTGAGCAGGAAGGTCTGGCGGATCGAGAGCCCCTGGCGCCGCCCCTGGCGGCAGGTGACGGCGATGCCCAGCCCCAAGGCGACGGTCACAAAGGCCGACACCGCAAAGGCGCTCCAATTGGGGCTGTCGGCGGCAAGATCCGCGATCATCGGGGCAATCATGAAGAGGCCCAGCGCGGCGGTCATCAGGCCGATGACATAAAAGACGGGCCGCAGATCGATCATATGCGCGAGGCTTCCTGCGCCGCGCCCACCCTGTCAAGCGCTAGCGCTCAGCGTCGCTCCTCCGCGCTAGGCCGGCGGCAGCGGCAGATCGACGCCATAGACATGGTCGGGATGATCATAGCCCGGGAACATCGCCTCGCGCCGGTAGGTCATGCCAAGCTTGCGCGCCGCTGCGATCGACCCTGCATTGCCGGGATCGATGATGGCGACGATGCGGGCGGCGTCGGGCCGATCGGGCGCAGCGATGGCCAGCCGGTTGGCCGTTGTGATGATCCCTCTTCCCCACCAGGCGCGGGCGAGGCGATAGCCGATCTCCAGCTCATCGGGCCGGTGCCGGTCAAGATCGCGCACTAGCCCGGTATAGCCGATGGGGCCCTCGACCCCCGCCACACAGATCGCCCGTTTGCCCAGGCCGGCCGGATACATGGCGCTGTGCCGCGCGATCCACTCGGCAACCATCGCATCGTCGCGCACCCCGCTGTCGGAATACCGCATCACCTCCGGGTCGCCGAAAACCGCGCGCAGGGCGACAAGATCCTCCGGCGTCACCGCACGCAGATAGGGCGTCGGCCGATCCGCCATACCGCCCGCCTCAGAAATCGGTCGGCGCGCCGCCCTCGGCCTTGCGGCGCGCAACGAATTCTGCAAGCGCCTCGGCATGGGCCGGGTCCATCGCGGGCGGCTCGAACTCGGCCAGGATCGCCTTCCACATCCGGTTGGCGCGCTGGGGCGTCATCTCGGCGCCCGCCTCCTCCCAGGCCTTGAAATTGCGCCAGTCCGACAGGAAGGGGGCATAGAACGCCGTCTCATACCGCTCCTGCGTGTGTTCGGCGCCAAAGAAATGCCCCGTCGGCCCGACCTCGCGAATGGCATCGACCGCCAGATCGGCCTCGCTGACGCTCACCGGTTTGTTATAGGCGATCATCTGCTGGAGCGTCTCGCAATCCATCACGAATTTCTCGTAGGAGGCGCAGAGCCCGCCCTCCAGCCAGCCCGCGGCGTGATAGACCATGTTCACGCCGGCCGACATGCAGCCCCAGAGCGAAAAGGCGCTCTCCCAGGCCGCCTGCGCATCGGGCGCGTTGGCCGCACAGGCATTCGTGGCACGCAGCGGCAGGTTGTAATGCCGCGCCATCTGCCCCGACATTTGCGTCGCGCGCATGTATTCGGGGGTGCCGAAGGCCGGCGCACCCGACTTCATGTCGACATTGGAGGTAAAGCTGCCCATCACCACCGGCGCGCCGGGACGGATGATCTGCAAGAGCACGATGGCGGCCAGCGCCTCGGCGGTCTGCAGGGTGACCGCACCGGCCAGCGTGACCGGCGCCATGGCACCCGAGAGCGTGAAGGGCGTGACGATCACCGGCTGACCGCGCCGTGCCAGCCGCATCGCGCCATCGAGCATCGGCCAGTCATGTTTGAGCGGGCTGGAGGAGTTGATGTTGGTGTAAAGCCGGGGCGCGGCGTCGAACTCCTCCTCGCTCAGCCCCGCGGCGAGGCGCACCATCTCCATCACATCCTCGACCCGCTCGGGGCCCAGCGAATAGGCATGCACGACCTTGTCGCAAAGCGTCAGCTTGTCGTGCAGACAGTCGAGATGACGCACCGAGGCGTGGATATCGACCGGCTCGACCGGATAGCCGCCGCAAAAATGGATGCAGTTGAAGTATTGGCTGAAGCGGATGAAGTCGCGGAAGCTTTCGCGGTCGCCCACCCGTCTGCCCCGGTCGAGATCCGAGCAATTGGGCGGCGAGCTGACATTGCCAAAGGTGATCGCCCGCCCGCCCACGGTGATCCGCCGGTCCGGGTTGCGCGGAATGATGTCAAAGCGCGCCGGTGCATGGGCGAGGTGTTCGCGCACCATCTCGCGGTCCATCCGCACATTGAAGGTGTCGTGATCGACCATTGCGCCGGCCGCGGCAAAAGCCTCGCGCGCCTCGCGGTTGAGAAAAAGGATGCCGATCTCTTCCAGCACGCGCATGGCGGCATCGTCGATTGCCTGGACCCCCTCGGCATCCAGCGGCTCGGTCGGCGCGTCGGTCAGCCTGGGCAGCGCCCAGTCGAGCTGCGCAATCGCGGTGCGGCCACTGCGCCGCGTGTTGCCGGCCCGCCCGCCATGGCGCTTGCGCGTGGCGTTGATCATCTGAGGCATCCTCCCTGTGACCCGCCAAAGCTAGCGGCCCAAAGCCGGGATGAGTTTGCCGCAACCGACACCTGCGGCGCCAATCCGCGACGCCCGGTCGCTGTGCGGCGCAAGATTAGTCGGCCACGCCGGGCCCGTCGCCGCCCAAACAGCGCACGAAGCTTTCGGCGGCGCGCGCAATCAGACGGTGGTAGAGATTCGGTCCCAGCTCCAGCCCAGCGCCCAGCGGATCAAGCCCGCCGATGCGCACGCCTCGCCGGCTGAGCGCGTCGGCCAGCGGCGAGTTCAGCGCGCCCAGCGGCAGAAAGATGCACACAAGGCCCTGGGCGCGCAGCGTGTCGAGATCCTGAAGATCCGCCAGCATGTCGGGCCGGGTGAGCGCGAGCCGGCGCAACCCATAGGCATGCTCAAAATGGGTAAAGCTGCTGTCGGGGACGAAATAGCCCAGCTCGCGCAGCGGCCGCAGGCGGCTGGCAATGGCCTTGTTCAGACCCCCAAGCTCCTCAGCCGCACGCGTGGCGTTGCGCCGGTAGATCTCGGCATTCACCGGGTCCCGCTCGGCAAGCGCGTCGGCAATCACCGGCAGCCATTGCTGGGCAACCTCCGGATTGAGCCAGTAATGCGGGTCGATCCTGTGCAGAACCTGGCTCTGGCGCGTGTCGTCCATCGTGCCGGGCAATGGCAGCCCCGGCACCTCGGAGAGCTCGACGAAATAGACCGAGCGCGAAAGCTGCGCCAACGGCCGGTTAAGACCCGGGCTCAGCACCCGGCCAACCGCAAAGACCACGCTGGCCCGCGACAGGCGCGTTGCATCTTGCGCGGTCAGCTCAAAGCTCGCGGCATCGGCATCGCGCGGAATGAGGAGATGCGGCCGGCCGACCCCGTTCATAACCCGGGCAACCAGGCTGTAGGTCGGGGCAATATCGGCAATCACCAGGGGCGCATCCGCCCGCGACGGCCCCGCCAGGGCCATCAGACCGGTCAGCCCGACCAAAGCGGCGATCAGCTGCGACAGGCGCCTTTCATGCGGCATGGGCCATCGGTACTGCCCGCGCGCGCGCGGCGTCAAGCTCTGCGCATCGCACGCTTGGGCGCCTCCGGCACTCAAGGTTTGCGCTCGCTCAGGAATGCTCCTCGCGCGCGGCGGCCGCCAGGGCCCGGTTGAAGCTGCGCAGCGCATCGGCCTCATGCAGCACGCCGATAGGCACCGGCCCGTCTTGCCCGCAGCGGGTCACGGGCAAGACCGGCTCGGTCCCGGCGCCGAACATCGGCAGCGCCGCGGCCAGCGAGCTGTGCTCGTCGAGATGCTTGCCCTTGGCAATCAGCCGGGTGAGCGTGGCAGGCTCGCCGGCCGTCGCGACCGGCCGAACCAATGGGCGCACCGGCAGGGTTGCGGGCAGGTAATCCGCCGGCCCCGACGTGAGGTTCTTGCGGGCGCGATGCAGCTGCGCAAGAAAGAAGGAGCCCTGCACCATGCGGCTGGAAATCGCCGTTGCGGTCGAGACCGACAGCATGACGGCGATGCCGGTCTGCCAGTCTCCGGTCAGCTCAAAGATGATCAGCGTGGTTGAGATCGGCGCGCCCAGCACCGCCGCGGCAACGGCCCCGGTGCCGGCAAGCGCATAGAGCGTGACGGCCCCTGACAGGCCCGGCGCAATGCCGGTCGCCACCTCGCCAAAGGCAAAGCCCGTGAGCGCGCCCAGCATCAAGGCCGGCGAGAACACCCCGCCCCCCATGCGGCCGGCCAGGGTGATGGCGACCGCCGCCGCCTTGATCAGCGCAAACAGGATCGCCGTGCCGATCAAAAGATCGCCCGACAGCGCCCGGAACGTCGTTTCATAACCGACGCCGATGATATGCGGGAACTGCGTGGCAATCAGGCCCAGCATCGCCCCGGTGATGCCCGGCCGCGCCCAGGATGGCAGCCGCCAGCGCCGCTGCAGCGCATTGCCCGTATCCTCGGCCCAGAACACCCCACGGATGAGCGCCACGGCCACAAGGCCGCAGAGCAGACCCAGGAGAAGGAAGGCCGGCAGCTCGGCATAAAACGCCAAGCTGTGGCTGGGCAGCTCGAACTCGGGCACATCGCCCAGATGCAGCCGGCTGACCACGCTGCCGGCGACCGCCGCGATGGTGATCGGCGCCAGGGCGTGAATGGCAAAATGACGCAGCACAACTTCATGCGCAAAAATCGCGCCCGCGATGGGCGCGTTGAACGAGGCCGCCACCGCCGCGGCCACCGCACATCCCAAAAGGTCGCGCCCGGTGATGCCATCGGCGCGGATCCGGTTGGCCACCCATGAGGAGATGACGGCGGCCAGATGCACCACCGGTCCCTCGCGCCCCGTCGAGCCGCCGGTGGACAGGGTGATGAGCGAGGCGAGCGCCGACACGAGCCCGGCGCGCTTTTCCACCCTGCCGTCGTAAAGCGCCGCGCCCTCGATCACATGGGCCACCGACCGCACGCGGCCGTCATCGGTCAGCCGCCACATCAGCAGCCC
>JBCBKN010000184.1:0-8731 GCA_038521775.1 Pseudomonadota bacterium
CCCTCCCTCGGGTCCCGCAGGCCGGCATTCAGGCCAAACTGAAGCCCATCGAGCAGGAAGGGATAACAAGAGCCTGAAAGCTGACCACTCGGCGCGGATCTCCGCGCCGTTTTCTTTTTGGGATGGGCTTCGGGGGGCCTCGGGGGTCAGCCGGTCGGGTGGTCCTCTCTGTGGGGGGTGCTTCTGGACCCGGGCGTCCGGCCCACCGAGAAAAGCGCCCGTCCGGGTCTGGTGCGGCTCTCAGATCAGAGAGCGTCGCCAAGCCTGCGCATGTGCCTGCGGGCGCAGGGGCGCGCGTTGTCGCCCGGCGCTCAGGCGGTGTTCATGCCGGCCCGCATGGCCATGCGGCGCAGCGGGCGCAGATCATGCAGCACCCGCAGCCCCAGCCCGCGCAGGTCGCGCAGCGGCTGAAGGCTGCTTTGCGACGCGCGGTTCAGCGCGTCCACACCGGCCAGGCGCAATGCCGCATCCGGCCAGCGCCGCTGCGTGTAGCGGGCCAGCCGCGCGGGGCTGGCAATGTCCTCTCCGGCTGCCCTGGCCTCTTCGATCAGATCCGCAAGACAGCGCACATCGGCCAGGCTGGTGTTCAAACCCTGTGCGCCGATGGGCGGCATCACATGCGCGGCCTCACCGATCAGCGCGACCCGCGGCCCGTCGAACCGCCGCGCGAGTTGCGAGACAATCGGCCAGACCGCCCGCCGCCCGACCAGGCTCAGCCGGCCCATCACGCCGCAGGCCCGCTCGTTGAGCGCCGCCTCGAACTGCGCGGAAGGCATCTCGGCAAGTGCGGCCGCGGTCGGACCGTCTTCCATCCAGACCACGGCGGCATGCGGCGCACCGTCATGGTCGGGCAGCGGGACCAGCGTGAAGGGTCCCCCGGTGCGGTGGATCTCGGTCGACACATCGTCATGCGGCTCGGTGGCCTGCACAACGAACACCACCGCTTTCTGCCTGTATCCGAGGCGCGTGACCGGGATGTCGAGCGCCTGGCGCAGCGGTGAGCCGCGGCCGTCTGCCGCCACCACAAGCCCGGCCGAGACCTGCGCGCCATCGCTCAGGGTCACGACCGCGTCTTTCAGCCGCGGCAGGATGGCGCGAAACCCCGCCGCCCGCAGCTGCGCCCCGGGCAGGTCGCCCAGGCGTGCGGCAATCTCGCGGCGCAGCCGCCAGTTCGGGATGTTCCAGCCGAACACCTCCTGTCCGATCTCACTGGCCAGAAAATCGGCGCGGTGTCGCACGCGGTTCTCGCGCCCGCCGGCATCCAGAATGCGCATCAGACGCAGCGGCGCGGCATGGGGCTTCAACCCGTCCCAGAGCCCCGCATCCTGCAGGAGCGTCACTGCCGGCATCAAAAACGCGGTTGAGCGCAGATCGGCTCCGGCCGCGTTGTCGGCCTGGGGCACGGCCTTCGGGTCGATGCAGAGCGTCCGATGTCCCTTTGCCGCAAAGACGGCCGTTGCAATCAGCCCGGCAATGCCGCCGCCCACCACCAGAATGTCGGTCTCGATCCGTTCCATGACGGTGAGGCTAGGCTAGCCCGCGCTTGCCGCCAAGCCCGGCGCGTCGAGAAGCCGCGTCAGAAAGCCGGCCAGATCGCGGGTGTGGTGGTCGATAAAGCTGGCCTCATGCGGGGCGCCGACCAGCACGGTGGTCAGGCCCATGGCGGCAGGCACCTGCAGGTTGCGCGGATCATCCTCAAACATCAGCGCACGATCCGGTGTCAGCCCGTCGCGGCCAAAGACCTGCGCAAAGGCGGCCCGCTCGGGCTTGGGGCGATACCCCGCATCCTCGATGCCATAAAGCGCATCGAAGAGATCGCGCAGCCCAAGCGCCTCGGTCACCCGTTCGGCATGGCGGCGCGAGCCATTGGTGTAGACGATCCGCCGGCCCGGCAGGGCTGCAATGGCCCAGCGCAGTGTGGCATCGGGCAAAAGGGAGGAGAGGTCGATGTCATGCACCTCGGCCAGAAACGGATCCGGGTCGATGCCGTGATCGCCCACGAGGCCCGCCAGAGTGGTGCCGTGATTGCGCCACCAGGTATCGCGCAAATGATCGGCCACATCGCGTGAAAAGCCAAGCTCGCGCATCACATAGACCGACATCCGCTCTTCGATCTGATCGAAAAGCCGGGCCGCGGGCGGGTAGAGGGTGTTGTCGAGATCGAAGACCCAGGTCTCGACATGGCTGAACTCATGCATCATGTCACCGAGCATAGCGCGGCGGTGGTAACCCGTCGATGAAACACATGGGCGCGGAGGGGCAAGATGAGCATGAGCAGCGCGTGGCGCGACGAGATCGGACGCCGCTGGGCCGGCCGGGCCGATGCGATGGAGGCCCTGCTGGGCCCTGCGGGGCGGCTGGGCCTGAACCGGCTGGCACCGGGGCCGGGGCAGCGCATTCTGGATCTGGGCTGCGGCGCGGGCCGCACGACGCTGGCAATCGCGGCTGAAGGTGCGATTGCGACCGGGCTCGACATTTCGCCCGAGCTGATCGAGATCGCCCGTGCCCAGCCCGGCGGGCATGCCGCGACCTTTGTGCTGGGCGATGGGGCGACCGCCAGGTTCGACGCGCCGTTTGACGGGATTTTTTCGCGCTGCGGGGCGATGTTTTTCGATGAGCCGGTGGCCGCCTGGGCCCATCTGCGCGGGCAATGCCGGCCCGGCGCGCGGCTTGCCATTGTCTGCTGGCAGGAGGGGGAAGCGAATGGCTGGTGCCGCATCCCGCTTGAAGCCGCGCAAACGGTGATCGGCGATGCCGCTGCGGTGCCGCAGGGTGCGACGCCGGGCGCGTTTTCCTGGGCGGTGCCGGAGGTGTTTGAGCCGATCCTGACCGGGGCCGGCTGGTCGGCGCTGGCCTGGGAGGCCGTTGCGCCCGAGGCGGTGGTCGGCGCTGGGGAGGATCCTTTGGGGGCCGCCATGGCCATGATGCTGCGAGAGCCCCTGGCCAGCCGGCTGGACGGGCGCAGCGAGGCCGACATCGCCGCGGTTCAGGACGCCCTGCGCGACGCGCTGCGCCCCTGGCTGCGCGATGGTGAGGTCGCGCTGCCAGGGGCGGCTTGGATCATAACCGCGCGGGCCTGAGACCCGCCGCGGGCCTCACCGGCCTCAGAGGATGAAATCGGCGGCGTTCAGCACCCCGATATCGGTGTTGAGCAGCAGGATCTCACCGCCGCCGACCTCCGACAGATCGAGGGCGACGGCCGTGCCGCGCTGCTCGCTGACCGCGAGGACCTCGGCTGCCGAGGCAAACTCGAAGGCCGCAAGGTTCAGCCGGTCCTGACCGTTGGTGAAATCGGTGATCCGATCCGCGCCGTTGTTTTCGGAGAAGATGAAGAAGTCGATGCCGGCCCCACCGGTCAGAATGTCATTGCCGGTGCCGCCATTGATCCGGTCATTGCCGTTATCGCCGAAGATACGGTCGTCGCCGGCCGCCCCGTTGAGCAGGTCGATGCCCTCGCCGCCGCGCAGCAGATCATTGCCGCCGCCGCCGACCAGAACGTCATTCTCGGTGCCGCCAAAGACCCGGTCATCACCCTCGCCGCCGACAAAACGGTCAGCGCCGTCATTGAGAAAGACGTTGCCGGTGATCAGACCGCCCGAGCTGTTGACCGTGTCGCTGCCATTTTCAAAGACGACATTGCCCGCGATCGTGCCGCGATTGACCAGGCTGGAGGAGAAGCTGCCCGCCACCGCCGCGAACCCGCCACCGCCTGCGATAAAGCCGGTGTTCACCAGGCTGGAAAAGGCCATCTCCACCGCCTCGGTCTGCGAGATGAGCGTGCCGGTATTGGTGATCTGGGCGCCCTCCACCTGCAGCGCATGATCCAGCGCGTCGATCCGCCCGGTATTGATGAGGGTGTTGTTGCCGCTGGCGACATCGTCATTCACACCCAGCGAAACGCCGACCCGGCCGGCCGAGATCTCGCCCCGGTTGACGATGAAATTGACATTGCCGCCGACGATCATGCCCGAGAGCCCGGCATCGATGCTGCCGCTGTTGAGCACCCGGTTGTCGCCAAAGGCGGTCAGCCCATCGGCCAGCTCAAGCCCCGTGTCGAGGATCAGCCCGTTGCGCCCGGCATCGATGCTGCCCGAATTCACCACCCGGTTGGCCGAGCCATCGATCTCCACCGCGTCGCCGCCGGTGCGGAAGCTGCCGCTGTTCTCAACCCGGTTTTGCGATTGTGCGAGCGCCACGCCGTCGCCGGTCACATCGACCGTGCCGCTGTTGGAAACGGCAATGTCGTTGGCGTCTTCGTCGCCGGAGACAAAGCCGCCGCCCGTTGCGGTGCCGGTATTGGTCACCGAGACGTTGCTTTCGGTGGCAAGCACCGCGGCGACGCCGCCATGGATGCTGCCGATATTTGTGACATCCGAGCCTTCGCCGACCCGCGCGGCAAAGACCTCGCCAAAGACGCTGCCCTGATTGAGGATCGTCACGTCATCATCATTGAGCAGGTCGAAGGCGAAGAGGCCGGCCGACACGACGCCCGTTTGCCCGATCTGCGCGGTGAACCCATCCTCGCCCTCAACGCCGATCGCGCCAAAGCTCTGGTTGGTCACCACCGTGCCGTCGATGAAGAGGACACCATTCTCGCCAAAATGGCTGATCACCGTGGTGCTCGGCACGGTTGCCGACAGCACGACCCCCTGCTGGACGATGACGGTCGAATTGTCCTGGTTGGTGAAGAACACGCTCGCTTCGGCGCTGTCGTCATTGATGGTGGTCGGAACGATGAAGGTGGGCATTGGGTATCTCCTCGTGGGGTCCGTGTTTGCTGATGAACCCACCCAACCCGGTTCGGTGCCGCGATACTGTGCCGTCTGGCACGGGGCCCGGGCCTTATGGAAGGCTGGCGGGCCAGTTCGGCTGCGCTATGCTGGTGCAGCGACCGGGGGGAGAAACGATGCCGCATCTGTCGATCGAATATGACGCCGAGACCGCACAACGCGTTGATGTGAAGTCTTTTTGTGTTGCGATGCGGGATGCGATGGCAGCCACCGGCGTGTTCCCTCTGGGTGGCATCCGGGTGCGGGGGTTTCAGGCCGATTGCACGGTGATCGCGGATGGTGATCCAGCGCACGGCTTTGTGGATATGAGCCTGCGCATGGGGGCGGGGCGCGACAAGGCGACCCGGCTGCGCGTGGCTGAGGCGCTTTATGCGGCGGCGGAAACCGCCTTGCGGCCCGTGATCGGGGCGGCCCCCTTCATGCTGAGCCTGGAGCTGCGCGAGATCGATCCCGACCTGAGCATCAAGCGCTGGTCGACCGTGCACGGGCATCTGGCGGCGGGGGCCGGGGTGTGAACAGCTCGGACAGCAGAAATGCCTCGCGCTCGGTCAGCCCGGGCGATGCCTATGATCTGATCCTCAACAGCATCGACCGCGGCGTGCTGTCGCCGGGCTCGCGTCTGGTCGAAAGCGATCTGGCTGACCGGCTGGGCATGTCGCGCACCCCGGTGCGCGAGGCCTTGCAGCGGCTCGAAACGCAAGGCGTGGTCACCCGCGACGGGCGCAGCCTGTTCGTGGCGACGCTCGACCATGACCAGCTTGGCGAGCTTTATGCCGTGCGGGCCGAGCTGGAGGGGCTGGCCGCGCGGCTTGCGGCGCGCCATGCTGCACCCGAGGAGATTGCCGTTCTGCAGGACCTCTTGCGCGACGATCGGGCGCTGGTTGACACGCCCCAGGCGCTCAGCCGGGCCAACAAACGGTTCCACCGCCAGATCCATCTGGCCAGCCACAACCGCTATCTGATCCAGCAGCTTGCAATGATCCACCAGACGATGGCGCTGATGGCCACCACATCGCTGGCCGCCGAGGGCCGGGGCGAAGAGGCGCTGGCCGAGCATGAGGCCATCCTGCAAGCGATTGCCGGGAGCAGGCCGGATGCGGCCGATGACGCCATGCGCGACCACATCTCGCGTGCCTATCAGACCAGGCTGAAGGCCGATGCCCGGGCGATCGGCTGACCCGATCAGCGCTTGCGGCTGTGCCAGAGGGTCGGTCGGGACACCTCTGGTGCCGCACCCGCCGGCGCCGTTCCATCGCGGCGGTCCAGCGCCGGCGGGTGCGGTGTGACGCTTGCCCGGGCCTGGGTGCTTTCAGCGGCCCGGGCCATATAGCGCCCGGAGATGCCGTGCTGGGTCTTGTGCCATTTGAGCGGTGCGCGGGCCAGCTCGATCACAGCGCGCCAGGCCGCCACCGCGCCCAGCGGCCAGTAGAGCGGCAGGTAGAGAAGCGCCGGCAGCAACCGTCGCTGACCGGTCACCGCCAGGGCCCGCAACGCCACGCCCAGCATCACGATCTGGCCGGCCACAAGGCTTGCCCAAAATGCATCCAAAAGCCCCGCCGGCATGGCCGTGAGCCAGTCTGGCGTGCCCCAGATCGCGATGGTTGCCCAAAGCAGCCACAGAAACGGCAGCGATAGATAGGCCGTGGCGCCGCCCAGCAGGATCACCTGAAAGCCGAAGAACCCCATCGGGCCGAGCTCGGTCCAAAGCCCGCGCGCGTCGCGCATATGGGTGATCCAGGTGGCGACAAACCCCTTGAGCCAGCGCGAGCGCTGCTTGATCCAGGCGCTGGGCCGGCAATTGGCCTCCTCCAGCGTGGTCGAGGCGATGACCCGCGTCTTGTAGCCCAGCCGGGCCAGGCGCATGCCCAGATCCGCATCCTCGGTCACGTTATGCGCATCCCACGCGCCGGCCTCCTCAAGCGCGCGACGGCGGAAAAACACCGATGTGCCGCCTAGCGGGACCGGCATGCCCAGGCGTTGGATCCCGGGCAAGAGCACGTCGAACCAGCTCGCATATTCAATGGCAAAGCAGCGCGCGAGCCAGTTTTGCGCGGTGTTGTAATAACCCAGCCGGGCCTGCACGCAGGCGATCTGGGGAGGTGCCTCGGCAAACTCGTCGACCACGGCGCGGATCTGGCCGGGATCAGGCTGATCCTCGGCATCATAGATCCCGACAATCTCGCCCAGCGTGAAGTCGAGCGCGTAGTTCATAGCGCGCGGCTTGGTGCGCGGGGCGCCGAGCGGTGCGGCCAGAACCCGGACATGGGCGGGCAAACTGCGCGCTGCAAGGGCATTGCGCATCGGCAGATCATCCTCCTCGACAACCAGCATGATGTCGAGCAGTGCGGCGGGATAATCGAGCGCGTTCAGCGCCGTCAGCAGCGGATCGATGACGGCGGTTTCCTTGTAGAGCGGCACGAGGACCGAGACCCTGGGCGGGGCTCGAAACCGGCTGAGCCGGATCAGCGATCCGCCGGCCGCGCCGCGTCTGGGAATAAGGCTAAGGACCAAGGCGGCCCCGCGCACGAGCATGGTTGCAAGGTTCCAGACCACCGACCAGATGAGGATCGCGGCGAGGACCCAGCCCGCGCCGAACAGCAGTCCTGCCAGCGCGAACCCTGCCAGAAGCAGCAGAGCGCCGCGCCCGCTTCGATCCGACCAGGCGCGCACGCTCAATGCGCTGGGCGTGCGGCTGGCGGCGCGGCGCGCAAGACGCTCGCGCTGCCCACGCGCCAGAGCCTCGCGGATCATTGCCAGATCGGCCAGGGCGAAAGCCGGCCGCGCCGGTCCGATCCCACAGGCGGCCTGGGCGGCGCGCATCGCATCGGGTTCGGCCA
Organism: Pseudomonadota bacterium; assembly: GCA_038521775.1. GTDB lineage: Bacteria > Pseudomonadota > Alphaproteobacteria > Rhodobacterales > Rhodobacteraceae > J013. The sequence continues at coordinate 7,628 of JBCBKN010000184.1, forward strand.
GGGCAATGACCACCGTGTCACCCACCCGCCGCCAGGGCAGACAGCCGATGCGCAGGCAGGCGCCCAGATCGCAATTGGTCAGCAAGGTGGGGTCCGGCGGGGCCCGCAACGGGTCGACCTCGCCCATCGACCATTGCCGGGCAACCGCATTCCGCACGTCCTTGGCGCTGACGCAGCCTTCGGCCACGGCCAGCTCGCCCAGCCGCAGACCGCTCTCGGGCTGGGTGGCCAGCAGCTTGAGCAGGCGCGGGCGGGTCAAGACGCCGGCGCCGACCAGAATCTCGCCCAGCCGCTTGGGGCTGCGACGCACAATGGGCCGCTCGGCCGGGTGGGCCGCGGCGGGGTCGGGAGACTGCGCCAAGGTCGGATCCTCCGCAATTCCTGCGGCCAACCTCATGCAATTAAGGTAAAATTTCCGCTAACTGTCCCGGGAGGCGGCCTGGTCCATCGCCGCGCGGAACCGACTAAACAGATAGGCGCTGTCCTGTGGGCCCGGGCTCGCCTCTGGGTGGTACTGCACCGAGAAAACCGGCCGGTCGCGCAGTCTGATCCCGCAATTCGAGCCGTCAAAGAGCGAGATATGGGTTTCCTTGACCGCGGCCGGCAGGGTCTGGCTGTCGACCGTGAAGCCATGATTCATCGACGTGATCTCAACCTTGCCGGTCTCCAGATCCTTCACCGGATGATTCGCGCCATGATGCCCATGGTTCATCTTCACGGTTCGGGCGTCGAGCGCGAGGGCCAGCATCTGATGCCCCAGGCAGATGCCGAAGACCGGCAGGCGCGTCTGCGACAGCACCGTCTGGATCGTCGGCACGGCATAGTCTGCCGTCGCCGCGGGATCGCCCGGGCCGTTGGACAGAAAAAGCCCGTCGGGTGCGTGGGCCAGCACCTCCTCGGCGGTGGCCGTCGCCGGCAGCACCGTCACATGACAGCCGGCCGACACGAGGCAGCGCAGGATGTTGCGCTTTGCGCCATAATCGATGGCGACCACCCGGCGCATGGTGTCGTTGGCACCCGCGACATAGCCCTCCGGCCAGCGCCAGCGCGCCTCCTGCCAGGGATAGCTCTGCGCGCAGGTCACATCGCGGGCGAGGTCGGCCC
>JBCBKN010000185.1:0-8595 GCA_038521775.1 Pseudomonadota bacterium
ATAACGGCTATGCTCGTTGGTTGGCGGCGTTTGAAGAGAAGAAAGCGAGCGTGTTTTCGCTCGGCGTCAGCGAAGCCTATGCGGGAATAGTCTCAGTGTTGCGGGACCGTTGACCCTGGGTACTTTGCGAAGTGCGCATCAGGTGCTGGCTATCGACCCGGTGGCAGCGTCCTGCTAGGGCAAAGCCATGGCCCCAATTCTGGAAACCCACGCCCGTCTCAGCGTCGCGCCTATGATGGACTGGACGGATCGGCATTGCCGCTATCTCCATCGGCTGATGTCGCGGCGGGTGTGGCTTTACACCGAGATGGTCACAGCCCAGGCCCTGCTGCACGGTCCGGCGGAGCGGCTTTTGCGCCATCATCCGGACGAGCATCCCGTGGTGCTTCAGATCGGCGGGTCCGAGCCCGAGGCGCTTGCCGCCGCCGCCCGGCTCGGCGCCGATGCGGGATATGCCGAGATCAATCTCAATTGCGGCTGCCCGTCGGACCGGGTGCAGTCGGGTGCCTTCGGGGCCTGCCTGATGCGCGAACCGGCGCTGGTGGCGGAGTGCGTCGCGGCAATGCAGGCGGCGGTGGCGGTTCCCGTCACGGTGAAATGCCGTATCGGCGTTGATGAGCAGGAGCCCGCCGAGGCCCTTCCCGCCTTTCTCGACGCGCTTGTCGCCAGCGGCTGCCCCCGGGTGATCATCCATGCCCGCAAGGCCTGGCTCAAGGGGCTCAGCCCGCGCGAGAACCGCGATATCCCGCCGCTCGACTATGACCTTGCAGCGGCGATGATCGGGCGGTTCGAGGGGCTGGCGGTCGAGCTCAATGGCGGGATCGCCGCACTCGATGCGGCCCGCGCCCAGCTTGCGCGCGGCTTTGCCGGGGTGATGATCGGGCGCGCGGCCTATCATGCGCCCGGCGCTCTCCTGCCGGGGATCGACGCGCTTTATGGCGATGCGCCGGGGCGCTCGGCCGAGGCGGCGGTGCGCGCCATGCTGCCCTATATCGAGGCGGAATGTGCGGCCGGCACACGGCTCAACCAGATCACCCGGCATATGCTGGGCCTGTTTGCCGGCTGCCCAGGTGCGCGACGCTGGCGGCGCCTGCTGTCGGAGGAGGCCGCGCGCCCTGGGGCCGGGCCCGAGCTGGTGGAGCGGGCGTTGAGCCTGCTTATCCCGGATGCGGCCTGAGGCGTGCTATGCCCAGTTTGGCTGGGCCGCTTTGGGCCGTGTTGCGGGGCTGGCCGATTGGGTCGACGCGGTGCGTCCCCTGGCGACTGCGCTTGCTGCGGCCGAAGCGGGCGGGGCGCGCCGCTCTGGCGGGACCTGGTATGCCGGGGTCAACATCCTGCCCAACGGGCCGGATGGCGCGGTGCCGCAGGGCCCGCCGCTGCCCGCCGCACTGACCGGACTGGTTGCGCAGATCACGGGGTTTGCGGCCTGGCAGTGGGAGCCGGCGCAGATCTCGGTCTGCTATCCGGGCTATCCCCGGCCGGACCCGTCGGAGCGTGAAAGCGCGTTCCGGTTTCGCCGCGACCGCGACGCTGCGCATCTTGACGGGCTGTTGCCAACCGGGCCCGAGAGGCGGCGCCATCTGCGCGAGCACCACGCGTTCATTCTGGGCATCCCGCTGGTCGAGACCGACCCCGAGGCCGCGCCGCTGAGTGTCTATGAAGGATCGCACCGGCCGGTCGCCGAGACCCTCTCCGCATGCTTTGAGGGGGTTGCGGCCGAGCATTGGGGCGAGATCGACGTGACCGATGCCTACCATGCCCTGCGCCGGCGGATTTTTCAGGCCGGTCGGCGGAAAAAGCTGCATGCCCGGCCCGGCGAGGCCATCCTGCTGCACCGTCACATGCTGCATGGGGTGGCGCCTTGGCGCGACGGTGCTGCTGCACCGCCGGAGGGGCGCATGATCGCCTATTTTCGCCCCGACCCGGCGCCGGGCGCGCCGCCCGATTGGTGGCTTGGCCCTTAGCGCAGGCCGCCATCGGCACGCTGCGCGGCATCGCGGCCGACCCGGCGCTTCGGTTGGCGTCAGCTCTCCGAGCTCTTGCCCGCACGACGGCGCGAGGGACGGTTGGCCGCCTCCCGCAGCAACGCGCGGCGCCCGTCAAGCTCATCCATGATCCGGCGGCGCTCCTCGGGGGTCATCGCCGACCAGCGGCCGATCTCCTCGACGCTGCGATGACAGCCCACGCAGATGCCGGCCTGGGGGTGAACCACGCAGATCTTCACGCAAGGGCTTTCCACCTCATGTCGCTTCCAGACCTGGTCGCTCATCCATCCTCCGATCCTGTCCGATCCAGCGCGGCCATGCCGGACAAGGCCGCGTCGAGAATATGCGCGGCCGCGACTTGGTCGATCACACCGGCGCGACGTTTTTTGGGCAGACCTGCCGCATTCAGACCATCCTCGGCCGCGGCCGTCGTGAGCCGTTCGTCCCATAAGAGGATCGGCAGCTCCGTGCGCCGGGCCAGGTTGCGCGCAAAGGACCGGGTCGAATCGCAGCGCGCACCCTCGCTGCCATCCATGTTGCGGGGCAGGCCCAGAACGAACCCGCGCACGGCCCGTGCCTCGGCCAGGGCGAGCAGACGCTCCAGATCCGGGGTCAGTCGGGCAGACCGGCGCAGGGTCGTCAGCGGTGCCGCCAGCCGGCGCTCAACATCGCTGACCGCGATGCCGATGGTCTTGCTGCCAAGGTCGAGCCCCATCAGAACGCCCTTTGGCGCGGCATCGCGCATCGCATCTGCGGTTTCGCGGATGGTGTTATTGGTCACGGCGCGTTCACATCCAGCCCGGCCTCGCGCGCGGCCGCGTCGATCAGGGCCAGCCCGTCGGGATTGCCCGAAAAGACCATCCGCGCCTCCTCCCAGATCACGCGGGCCTTCTCGGGTTCCCCCTGAACCCCCAGCGCGCGGATGAGCTGGGCCCAGTCGGCCGGCGGCCCGCCCTCCTCGGCCAGGCGCCGCGCGAGCCCGTCGACCATGCCCTGGATCATCGCCGCCTGTTCGGCCGGGTCGAGATCGCGCGCCGCCTCGATCTGCTCCAGCGTCGGGCCGGGCGCGCGCGCGATGTCGGGCAGCGTGGCCCCGATGGCGGCGGCCAGCGGCCCGATCTGCGCCTGAATGGGGGCGATCCAGGGCGCATCGGGCGGGCCATCCTGCAACAGGCGCACCCAGATGTCATAGGCTTCGCGCAACGCGCCGTTCTGCGCCTGCGCCAGACCGGCATAATAGCGCGCCCGGGGCAGGGTCGGGTCGCGCCGCAACGCCTCGCCCAGGGCACGCTGGGCCTGGGGCGAGACATACTCGCCGGCCGCCAGGATCATCAGCTCGGCATGGGTTTCATGATCCTGCGCCGTTGCCTCGGCCCCGAGCCGAAGGATCAGCCCGCCCTGGACCCGATGCGCCTCGGCATAATGCCCGATGCTGCCCAAGGCGCGGGCCAGAAACCGATAGGCCCGGGTCTCGCTCGGCCGTGCGGCGACGATCTCGCGCAGCTGGCCGATGAGCGGCACAAGCCCGGCATCGCCGGGCGAGGGTTCGGGCGCGGGGTCGATGCCATTGGCCACCAGCACCGCCTCTGCCTCCGCCTGGCTGGGACGCTGCGCGGCCCGTTGGGCCAGGGGCAGATCGGCGCGTCCGGGATCGCCGACGCCGCGATAGACCGGGGTGATGACAAGCTCTGCGCCGAAGGGCAGCGGCAGTGCCACGACCAGATCTGTCCGCTGCGCGACCACCCAGTCCGGCGATGCGCCGGCATAGAGCAAGAGCCGCTCGGTGCCCAGATAGATGACGGCAAAGCCCGCCAGCCCGAAAAGCACGCCACCCAGCGCGGCCCACCGCCCTGACCGGGCCGGGCCCTGGCGCGGTTCGGCGCGCGCAGCGGCCGCATTGGCCGTGCCGTCGGCAGTGTCGGAAGCGGCCGTGCCGTCGGCGGTGTCGGGGGCGGCCGCGGTGCCGGCGCTGTCTGCCGCCAGCAGGCGCCGCGCGATTTCCGCCCGGCTCGCCTCGGCCTCCTGCGCGTCGATCACCCCGCGGGCGCGGTCACGCTCGATCTCGGCGAGCTGGTCGCGATAGACCTGGACATCCGGCGACACCGGGGTCGGGCGCTGCCGATCCCGGGCAAGAAGCGGCCCGAGTGTCCAGAGCAGAGCGATTGCGGCCAGCAGGGCTGCGGCAATCCAGAACATCGGCGCTCCCGGCCTCCCCTTTCCATGCGCGACCCTATCCGCGCCCACGGTCGCCTTCAATGCCAGCCGAGCGGCGCTGCCCTCAAGGTCGTGAATGTCGCGCCGAGCGGCGGCTTCGGGGGATGCGCTGTCCGATCGGCACTGCTAGGTTTCGCTCGATCATGGGAGGGAGCGATGCGCCGGTATTCGGTGTTTGCACTTGCGCGCGAGGCGATGCGGTATCACAGCGGGTGGGAGCGGGCCTGGCGCAGCCCCGACCCGAAGGCCGAATATGACGTCGTGGTGGTCGGGGCCGGCGGGCATGGCCTGGCCACCGCCTATTATCTGGCCAAGAACCACGGTATGCGCAATGTCGCGGTGCTGGAAAAAGGCTGGCTGGGCGGCGGCAATACCGGGCGCAACACCACCATCATCCGCTCGAATTACCTGCAGGACCCGTCGGCGGCGATTTATGAGCTGTCGCGCAGCCTCTATGAGACGCTGAGCCAGGAGCTCAACTACAACGTCATGTTCAGCCCGCGCGGCGTGATGATGCTGTGCCAGACCGAGCATGAGGCCAAGGCCTTCAAGCGCACCGCCCATGCCACGCGGCTCAATGGCATCAAGACGCGCTATGTGGGCGCGCATGAGGTCAAGCGCCTCTGCCCGATCATGAACATCAAGGGCCCGCGCTATCCGGTGCTGGGCGGGCTGTGGCAGCCCCGCGGCGGCACGGCGCGCCATGATGCGGTGGCCTGGGGCTATGCGCGCGCGGCCTCGGATCTGGGTGTCGACATCATCCAGAACTGTGCGGTCACCGGCATCGATGTGGCGGGGGGCAAGGTGCGCGGTGTGCGCACCGAGCGCGGCGAGATCCGCTGCAAGAAGCTCTGCCTGGTCGTGGCGGGCCATTCCGGCGTGCTGGCCGAGATGGCGGGGTTCCGTTTGCCCGTCGAGTCGGTGGCACTTCAGGCCTATGTGAGCGAGCCGATCAAGCCGGTGATCGACATCGTGGTGATGGCCGGCACCGTGCATGGCTATCTCAGCCAGTCCGACAAGGGCGAGCTGGTCATCGGCGGCGGCGCGGATGGCTGGAACAACTACACCCAGCGCGGCAGCTTCCAGCATGTCGAGGACACCGCCCGCTCGCTCATCGAGCTTTTTCCGATCATCAGCCGCCTGAAGATGCTGCGCCAATGGGGCGGCATCGTGGACATGACCGGCGACCGCTCGCCCATCATCGGGCCGACCCCGGTCGAGGGCATCACCATCAATTGCGGCTGGGGCACGGGCGGGTTCAAGGCGATCCCCGGCTCGGGCTGGGCCACGGCCGCGCTGATTGCCAAGGGCGAAGATCCCGTCGCCGGCCCGTTCGGGCTTGAACGCTTCACCGAAGGCCGCATGATCGACGAAAGCGTCGCGGCGGGCGTGGCGCACTGAAAAAGCGCTCTGACAAAGCACACTGACCGGCCATGATCCCGTTTCTGATCGCCAACCGCTACTACACCTACGCGCTGCTTTTTGCGCTCTGGGTCGGCGCGTCGATGGTCGGGCTGCTGCTGAACTGGCCGCAGCTCTTTCCGGCATTTGGGGCGGTGGCGCTCTGCATCGGCTTTGGCGTGTTCCTGACCGACCGGTTTCGGGCATCCGAGGCGCGGCGGCTCTGGGACAGCCAGCTCGAAACCCAGATCCGCATGATCTGGCGCTATCTTGAGCGCATGCGGCGCGACGATGCGCGCGACCCGCTGTCGCTCGATGCCCTGGAAGGTCGGATTTCGGAGAGTTTTGAGGGCATGCTTGCGTCAAAAAACGCCGAAGCTGCGCGCGAGACCTATCGCATCGAGATGTCATTCTCGATTGTGGGCACGCTGCAATGGGGGTTTGGAGAGATGCTGGTGGGCTGGTTGCATGGCTGAGCGGGGAGCGGTTTCATGCTGATGCTGACCTGCCCCTATTGCGGCGCCACGGGTGAGGAGACCGAGTTCGTGCCGGGGGGCGAGGCGCATATCCGCCGCGCCGGGCCCGGGGCGGGCGATGCGGAGTTCGCGTCCTACCTCTTTGAGCGCAAGAACCCGCGGGGCGTGCATCTGGAGCGGTGGCGCCATGCCTTCGGCTGCGGCAAGTGGTTCCATGTTGCCCGCTGCACCGCCACGCTGGAGGTGTTCGGCAGCTACCCGGCTCAGACCACCACGCCGCCCGAGGCGGTGCTGGCCGCAATCCGGGCCCGCCATCCGGGATGGGAGCCGGACCAATGAGCGCGCGGCTGCCCTCGGGCGGGCTGCTGATCGACCGCAGCCAGCCGCGACATTTCCGCTTTAATGGGCGTAGCTTTCGCGGCTTTGCGGGCGACACGCTGGCCTCGGCCCTGCTCGCCTCGGGCCAGACCCTGCTGGGCCGGTCCTTCAAATACCACCGCCCGCGCGGGCTGGTTGCCGCGGGGGTCGAGGAGCCCAATGCGCTGATGACCATCGGCGAGGGTGCCCTGGCCGAGCCCAACCGCCGGGCCACGATGGTGCCGCTCACGGACGGTCTGACCGCGCGCAGCCAGAACCACTGGCCGCGTTTGGAGTTCGACATTGGCGGGGCGAATGCCTGGCTCGCGCCGTTCTTGCCGGCGGGGTTCTACTACAAGACCTTCCTGCAGCCACGCATTGCCTGGAAGCATCTCTTCGAGCCGGTGATCCGGCAAAGCGCGGGCCTCGGCCCGGCGCCCAAGAAACCCGACCCCGACAGCTATGAGCATCTCTATGCCTTTGCCGATGTGCTCGTGGTAGGGGGCGGCGTGGCCGGCATTCAGGCCGCGCGGGCGGCGGCCGAGACCGGCGCGCGGGTGATCCTGCTCGAACAGACCCCGCATTGGGGCGGGCGGGCGCTGGTCGATGCGCCGCAGATCGATGGTGATGAGACATATCGCTGGGTCGCGCGCGAGATCGCCGCCCTTGCCGAGCGTCCCAATGTCACACTGCGCACGGCCTGCACGGTGTCGGGCGTCTTTGATCATGGCTATGTGCTGGCCGAGGAGGAGCTGCGTGGCGTCGGTGCGAGCAAGACCCCGCGCACCCGCCTCTGGCGCATCCGCGCACGCCGCATCGTCACCGCAACCGGGGCCATCGAGCGGCCGCTGGCCTTTGCCGGCAATGATGTGCCGGGGGTCATGCTGGCCGCGGCCATGCGCGACTACCTCGCGCTCTGGGCCGTCAGCCCGGGCGACCGGACCGTCGTGATGACCAATAATGACGATGCCTATCGCACGGCCATTGCACTCAAACGCGCCGGGCTCGACGTGCCGGTGATCCTCGATGCACGGGGGATGTTCTCCTCCCAGCTTCTGGCGGATGCCCGGGCGCTCGGCATCCGGGTGGAGTTCGGCCGCGCCATCGCCCGGGTCCAGGGGCGGCGCAGGGTCACCGGGGTCGAGATCTGCACCATTTCCGGCGAGGGCGCGGTGATCGAGACCATTCCCTGCGATGCGGTGGCCATGTCTGGCGGCTGGTCCCCGGCGGTGCATCTGTGGTCGCATTGCGGTGGCAAGCTGGTCTGGGATGCGGGGCTGACCCAGTTTCTGCCCGATCTTTCGCGCCCGCCGACAGGTGCCGATGGGTGCGGCTTCGTGCTGCCCACCGGCGCAGTCGCGGGACCCGATGGCGGCCCCGCTGCCATCTGCGATGCGGCGGCCGCAGGCCGTCGCGCGGCCGAGGAGGCGGGCGTTCTGCCCTCCGACGAGGCCGCCCTCCCTGCGAAGGCTGCCGAACCGTCCCTCCCCTCTCCCGTCCCGTCCTCAGGCCCGGCCGACGCGCCCCCCCTGCCGCTCTGGGTCGTTCCGCAGGGCGCCGCCCCGGGCTTGCGCGCCAAGGCGTTTCTCGACTTTCAGAACGATGTGAAGGTCGCCGATATCGATCTTGCCGCGCGCGAGGGGTTTGAGAGCGTCGAGCATACAAAGCGCTACACCACCCTCGGCATGGCCACCGACCAGGGCAAGCTCTCCAACATCCCCGGCCTTGCCGTGCTCTCCGAGGCGCTGGGCCAGCCCATCGCCCAGACCGGCACCACCACCTTTCGCCCGCCCTGGGTGCCGCTCACCCTCGGCGCGGTCGCCGGCGATGCGCGCGGGCCGCTCTTTCGGGCCACCCGTCGCACGGTCACCGATGCCTGGGCCGAGGCGCGGGGCGCGGTGTTCGAGCCCGTCGCGGCCTGGCGGCGCGCCTTTGCCTACCCACAGGACGGGGAAACCACGCTGGCCGCCCTGCGGCGCGAGGTTCTGGCGGTGCGCGAGGATGTCGGGCTGCTCGATGCCTCGACGCTTGGCAAGGTCCTCGTCAAGGGGCCGGACGCTCCCGCCTTCCTTGACCGCATCTACACCAACATGATGTCGAGCCTGAAGCCGGGGCGCTGCCGCTACGGGCTGATGCTGACCGAAAACGGCTTTGTCTTCGAC
>JBCBKN010000186.1:0-8579 GCA_038521775.1 Pseudomonadota bacterium
CGCGCCGGTTGCCGGGCGCGGCTGCCAAAGGTCAGACCAGAGAGCACCGGGTCAGACCCCCAGGCACCATCGCAGGATGCCTTTCTGGGCGTGGAGGCGGTTCTCGGCCTCGTCAAAGATCACCGAATTCGGCCCGTCCATGATGGCATCGGTCGCCTCCTCACCGCGATGGGCCGGCAGGCAATGCATGAAGAGGGCCTCGGGCTTGGCCCGTGCCATCAGCGCGTCATCGACCTGATAGGGCCGCAGGAGGTTGTGGCGGCGCTCGCGGCTTTCCTGCGCATCATGCATCGAAAGCCAGGCATCGGTGACAACCAGATCGGCCCCGGCGACGGCTTCGGCCGGGTCGCGCACGATCTCCACCTTCGACCCCTTGCCGCGGGCAAACGCCACCGCTTCGGGGTCGGGGTCGAGCGCCTCGGGCCCGGTGAAGGTGAGGTCAAAGCCGAACTGCCCCGCGGCATGGGCAAAGCTGGAAAAGACGTTGTTGCCATCGCCCGACCAGACCACCCGGCGCCCGGCGATGGGCCCGCGATGCTCCTCAAAAGTCATCACATCGGCCATGATCTGGCAGGGATGGCTCGCATCGGTGAGCCCGTTGATCACCGGCACGGTCGCGTGCTCGGCCAGCTCATCGAGCGTGGCCTGCGCAAAGGTTCGGATCATGATCGCATCGACATAGCGCGAGAGGACCCGCGCAGTGTCGGCCACCGTCTCGCCCTGGCCAAGCTGCATCTCCGCCCCGGTCAGCACAAGTGTCTGGCCGCCCAACTGGCGAATGCCGACGTCAAAGCTGGTGCGGGTGCGGGTGGAGGGTTTTTCAAAGACCAGCGCCACGATATGCCCGGCAAGCGGGGCATCGGCATCGGGCGCGCCGCGTGGCTGGCCGGCCCGGGCGGTTTTCATCGCCCGGGACTGGTCCAGAATGCTCCGCAACGCGCCGGCCTCGACGCGGTGCAGATCCAGAAAATGCCGGGTCATGCCGCCACCGGCTCCAACGCTGCGGCGGCCCGGTCGAGACGGCGCAGCGCCTCGTCGATCTCGGCATCGGTGATGGTCAGCGGCGGCAAAAGCCGGGCGACATTGTCGGCCGCGGGCACCACGATCACGCGCGCGTCATAGCCGGCCTTGACCAGATCGCCCACCGGCAGCCGGCATTTGAGGCCAAGCATCAGCCCCTCGCCGCGCACCAGCTCAAAGACATCGGCGCGGCGCGCAACCAGCCCTTCCAGCCCCTGGCGCAGACGCCCTGCCGCCTGGCTGACCCGATCGAGGAACCCGGGTTTGGTCACCTCGCCCATCACCGCCAGCCCCACCGCACAGGCCAGGGGGTTGCCGCCATAGGTCGAGCCATGGGTGCCCAACGTCATGCCCGAGGCCGCGCGTTCGGTCGCCAGGCAGGCGCCGATCGGAAAGCCGCCGCCCAGCCCTTTGGCCACCATCATGATATCCGGGCTCACCCCCGACCATTCATGGGCAAAAAGCTTGCCGGTCCGGCCCATGCCGCATTGCACCTCATCAAGGATCATCAGCGCGCCATGCTGGTCGCACAGATCGCGCAGCCCCTTGAGGCATTGCGGGGGCAGGGGGCGGATGCCACCCTCGCCCTGCACCGGCTCGACCATCACCGCCGCCACATCCGGGCCCATCGCGGCCTGCAGCGCGTCATGATCGCCAAAGGGCAGGCTGGTAAAGCCCGGCAGCATCGGGCCGAAACCCGCGGTCATCTTCTCAGACCCCGCCGCCGAGATCGCGGCCACGCTGCGGCCGTGAAACGAGCCCTCGAAGGTGAGGATGCGCACCCGCTCTGGCTGGCCTTCGGCCGAGAAATGCTTGCGCGCCATTTTGATGGCCATTTCAGCGGCTTCGGTGCCGGAATTGGTGAAGAACACCGTGTCGGCAAAGCTCGCCTCGACCAGCGCTTCGGCCAGCGCCTGCTGGTTGGGGATCTGATAGAGGTTGGAGGTGTGCCACAATCGTCGTGCCTGCCCCTCAAGCGCCTCGACGAGCACCGGGTTCGCGTGGCCCAGCAGCGTCACGGCAATGCCGGCGCCAAGGTCCAGAAAACGCTCTCCGGTCTCGGTTTCGAGCCAGGGCCCCTCGCCTTTCACAAAGGCCAAAGGTGCCCGCGCATAGGTCGGCAGGACGGGCGTGATCACCTCAATCTCCTTTCAGGGTGATGAAAAAAGCCCGGGCGCTGTGCCCGGGCCTTGGATCGATGCATGAAGGGGGCTGCCAAGTCAACCGCAGCCCCCAGAGGGCTCAGCCGACGAGGCCGCCATCGTCGCGCTTGACCGCGATGACCGAGGAGCGCGGCAGGCCGGCGCCATCGGGCCAGGTGCCGCCCGGATGCTGGATGCCCACGAACATGGTGCGCAGATCGGCCGACCAGCACACGCCGGTGACCTCGCAGCCCGACGGGCCGGTGAGGAAGCGCACGATCTCGCCGGTCGCCGGGTCGCCGGCCAGCATCTGGTTGTTGCCGTTGCCGGCAAAATCGCCTTCGTTGTCATCATCGCCATCGGTCTGGATCCAGACCAGCCCGGTGGTGTCGAAGGCCATGCCGTCGGGCGAGTTGAAGAGGTTGCCCGCATTCATGTTGTCCGAGCCGGCATTGGCATCGCTGTGCACGGTCGGGTTGCCGGCCATGACATAGAGATCCCAGGCAAAGCCGGTGGCGGTGTGGTCGTCATTCTCGGCAAACCAGCGCACGATCTGGCCGTATTTGTTGGCCTCACGCGGGTTGGGGCCGTTCACCGAGGTGTCGTCGCCGCCGGCATTCGGCTTCACGCCGCGGTTCTTGTTGTTGGTCAAGCAGCAATAGCCTTCCACCGCCTTGGGGTTCACCGCGACCCATTCGGGGCGGTCCATGGTGGTGCCGTTCACGGCCGAGGCGGCCATGCGGGTGAAGATGAGGATCTCGGCGGCGTCCATGCCGGTGGTCTCGGGCGTGAGCGCCAGCCACTCACCGGTCATGTTGTCGTAGAACTTGGCGACATAGAGGGTGCCGTCATCGAGCAGCCCGTCGGTCGAGCCGCCCGGGGTGTAGACGCCGTTGGAGACGAATTTGTAGAGATACTCGCCCCGCTCGTCATCGCCCATATAGACCACGACGCGGCCGTCGCGGGCCACGGTCACGGCGGCATTCTCATGCTTGAAGCGGCCCAGACCGGTATGCTTGATCGGGGTCGAGCTGGCATCGGTCGGGTCGATCTCGACGATCCAGCCGGCGCGGTGCGGCTCGTTGGGGTTGACCGACACGTCAAAGCGCGGGTCCCATTTGTGATAGTCATAGCCCCAGCCATCGGCGCCGACGCCATAGCGCGAGAAGCTGGCCTCATGGCTGGCCGGCATCTCGCCGGTTGCGCCGAAATAGCCGTTGAAGTTCTCTTCGCAGGTCAGATAGGTGCCCCAGGGGGTCTTGCCCGAGCCGCAATTGTTCATGGTGCCCAGGCTTTCGGTCCCGGTCGGGTCGGCCTCGGTCTTCAAGAGATCGTGACCGGCCGCCGGCCCGACGATCTTCATGGGGCTGTTATGGGTGATGCGGCGGTTGAAGGGGCTGTCCTTGACCACCGTCCAGCCGGCATCGCCCTCGGCGATTTCCATCACCGTCACGCCCTGCAGGTTCTGCAGCTTGAGCACATCGCCGGCATTGGCCGGGGTGCCTTCCTGCGCGGCGGGCAGGTTGATCTTGCGGTTGGTGTATTCGGAATTGATCGCGATCAGCTGATGGCCCTGGTAGGCGAAGCTCTCCATCCCATCGGTGTTCTCACCAAACACCTTGTCGGAGTTTTCAACCGGCCCGCCCTCGGCGACGTCATAGCCATCGGCCTCCGAGACGATCGGATCGCCCCAGCGCACCAGGGTCGACCAGTTATAGCCTTCGGGCACATGCACGGTGTTGTCGGTCTGTGCGGCAATGGGGGTGAAGGCAAAGCGCGAGGTCGCGGCCTGGGCGGTGGACGATTTGAGCAGGCCGGTGCCCATCACGGCAGCGCCCGAGCCGAAGGCGACAACGCCGCTCAGAAAGCCGCGGCGCGAGATCGCACGCTCGACCACGCGGTCGAATTCCTGTTCATCGGGACGGGGAAAATTCTGCTCGTCCCAATCGTCGGCGGACAGATCTGTCGGGTGGGTATTCATCGCATTTCCTCTCTGTATGACGGTTGGTCCGTCACATGGATGGGTTGTGCACTGGGTGACGCGACCCCAATACCGTGCCGGTTGTGTCGGTATCGTGACGCTCGCGCCGCCGCTTCCACCTTGCGGATTTTTGAAGGCTTAGGGAAGTCGCGCTGCCGAGAGCAGCCTGCTCAGGCCGGCGACAGGGCCGCTCCTACGCCGCGCCGATGCTGTTGCAGGCCGCGCATTGGTCAAAGACCGGCAGCTCCAGATCCATCGCCGCCTTCAGCGCCACCATCACGTTGAGGAAGGGCAGAATGGCCAGTTTGGGCGGCGAGAACCGCGCCATGGCCGACAGGGCAGGGTGGTTGGCAAGCTCGGTCCCGGCCTTGATGTCGGGCACGGGCGGCAAAAGGTCGATCTTTTCCATCAGCGCTATGGCCGGCATCGGGATCGGCAGGGCAAGCTTCATCCAGCCCTTGAGCATCATCGCGATCCGGGTCTGGCCGGCCGGGGTCATCGCATCGACGCCGAAGGCCTCCTTGATCTTGGCAAGCGATTCCAGGATCAGCGCAAGCTTGAGCATCTGCGGCCAGGAGATGGTGAGCTTGGGCGGCGCGAGGCCCGAGAGCAGTGACAGCCGGTTGGCCAGCGCCGTCGGCCCCACCGGATCGCCCAGCGGGATGTTCATCTTCTCGGCAATCTGAAAAAGCGGCGGCAGCCCGGCGACCAGCTTCATGGCCGCCAGCTTGGGCGGGCTGAGCCGCAGCGCCAGGATATGGGCGGGCGGGCTGGCCGGCGGGGTCATGCCGGTGGGGTTCATCGGGTCGATCTTGAGCGCCTCAAGCGCCAGCGACAGCCGCGCGATCATTGCCAGATTGATAACCGGCATCGGGTTGATCGAGGTCAGAAAGCTCAGCCGCGGCCAGACATTGCGCTGAAACGAGGCCGCGGCCTCGTTCATCTGCAACTCAAGCTTGGGAATATCGTCGAGTGTGAACACCCCGCCGGCGATGTTCAGCCCCGCCGCGATGCTGAAAAGCTTGCTGCCGAGCGTCACGCTGGGCAGATGCATGGTCTCGAACCCGGCGGCGAGGCGAATGTCGGCGCGCTCGGCCTCCATCGCGATGCCGGCGGCCAGGGTCAGTTTCATCTGGATGGGGATCTTGGGCGGCGTGATCTTGAAGTTCATGCGCATTTTGGAGCGCTGAATCAGCTCGGTCGGTCGCTCGCAAAAACAGGCCAAGTTCCGCCTCCTTGCCGTTCAATATCGCCGCGGACCTTACTCTAAGGTTTCGACCGCACGAAATCGACCCGATGCGCGGCCGTGCGGTGCGCCAGCGCACAGCCCGCGCCTGTGCAGGCGGCGTCCGGCCCCGCGCCCAGCCCGTCGCCCCGGCTCCCGCGGCGGGTGTTTCAGCGCTATATTGCGGGGCAGACCGGGAAAAAGCGGGGGGAGCGGATGGGCCGACCGGACATAGCGGGGGATGCGCAGCGGGCATTCGAGGTGTTGCGCGCTGGCGGGGCCGCGATCCTGCCCATGGATGTGGGGTATTCGCTGATCGGCGGATCCGAGGCCGCGCTTCAGCGGATCTTCGCTGCCAAGGGCCGCTCGCCGGAGAAGCTCAACGCCATGCTGGGCGACATGGCGCTGCACCGCGAGATCCACCGGACCGACACGCGCGGGCGCGAACTGGTCGAGGCGATCACGCTCGATTATGGCCTGCCCCTCGGCGCGATCGCGCCCGGGGATCTGGACCATCCGGTGCTGCGCAGGCTCACACCCGCGGCCCGGGCGGCCAGCACGCGCGATGGCACGGTCCTGATGCTTCTCAATGCCGGAGCCTTTCATGCCGAGATCTGTCGGCTGAGCCGTGAGACCGCGCATCCGCTTTTCGGCTCCTCGGCCAACCGGTCGATGCAGGGCACCAAGTTTCGGGTTGAGGATATTGAGCCCGAGATCGCGTCGGTCGCCGAGATTGTGATCGACCATGGTCTGCGCAAATACCATCTCTACCGCGCCTCATCGACGCTGCTGGATCTGGAGACCCTGCAGGTGATCCGGTTCGGATCCTGTTACGAGCTGATCGCCGATATTGTGGCGCGCCATTTCGGCGTCGAGCTTCCGCCGCCGCCTCAGGGCCATCTGCGCGATCTGGTTGCGGGGGGGCAGGCACGCACGGCTTAGCCCGCGGCGTCACGCCCCCCGGATTGCCTCTAGCAAAAGCTCGACATGGGCGGGATCGGCCTCGGGCGTGATCCCATGCCCCAGATTGAAGATATGCGGGCCGCCGGAAAAGGCCTCGACAATGCGCCGCGCCTCGCTGCCCAGCCGTTCGCCGCCCAGCACCATCAAAAGCGGGTCGAGATTGCCCTGCAGGCAGGCATGCGGTTGCAGCGTTTGCACCGCCCAGCCCGGATCGACCGCGGTGTCGAGCGCCAGCCCCTCGCAGCCGGTTCCCTCAAGAAACGCCTTGTAATTCCCGCCTGCGCCGCGTGGAAAGCCGATGATCGGCACGCCGGGATGAGCGGCCCGGATGGCGGCCACGATCCGCGCCACGGGGTCAATGGCATAGCGGGCAAAATGCGGGCCGGGCAGCGCGCCGGCCCAGCTGTCGAAGATCTTGATCACCTCGGCGCCCGCCTCGATCTGGGCGATCAGATAGGCCGCAGTGGCCTCGGTGATCCGGTCGATGAGCGCGTCGAAGGTTGCGGGGTCGCCATACATCAGCCGCCGCGCCGGGGCCTGATCGGGCGTGCCGCGCCCGGCAATCATATAGGTCGCCACGGTCCAGGGCGCGCCGGCAAACCCGATGCGGGTCGTCTCGGGCGGCAGTGCCTCGCGCAGGATGCGCAGGGTCTGATAGACCGGAGCCAGCGTCTCATGCACCGCATCGGCCGGTTTGAGCCGGGCAAGATCCTCCGGCCCCTCGATGGTCGACAGGCGCGGGCCCTCGCCGGTGACAAACCACAGATCCGCGCCCAACGCCTGGGGGATCAGGAGAATATCGGCAAAGAGAATGGCGGCATCAAAGCCATAGCGGCGGATCGGCTGGAGCGTGACCTCGGCGGCCAGTTCGGGGTTGTAGCAAAGCTCCAGGAAACTGCCGGCCTCGGCCCGGGTCGCGCGGTATTCAGGCAGATAGCGGCCGGCCTGGCGCATCAGCCAGACCGGCGGGTGGGGCAATGTCTCACCCGCAAGTGCGCGCAAAATCGTCTTGGTCGCCGGCGGCGCAGAAATCATGGCACCCGTCTTTCCTGCAAGGAGGGTCTTTGTCCGGCCTTGCCTGGGGCCGGAATATGTCGAGGCCTGCGCATCTCAGACCCCCGCGGTCGCGCTGTGGGGCAAGATCTGCGCACGCGCCTGGCCCAGCGCCTGGCCGAGCAGCGGTGTGACGCTGTCGGGGTCCGCCGCGGCCTCGGCGGCAATCTGGTCCCAGTCGGCCCACCGCGCCTGCGCCCCGCTCCGGGCCGTCGCGGCGGCGCGTGGCGCCTCCGACAGGCTGTCGAGCTCGGTTGAGAAAAGCTGCACCTGCGCGTGATCCAGCCGGCCATCAGCCCGCGTGGCGCGCAGTTCCAAACTGCCGCATTTGCGCAGATCCAGGCCCGACAGACCCAACACGGCCCGCAGATGGCGCGCGGCGGCCACGGCATAATGCTCCGACCAGCGCGGCCAGCAACGGGCGCTGGCGGTCCAGCGGCCGGGATAGCCCGGATCGGCCTCTCCATGCCGGGCGATCAGCAGGTTGGTCCCGCAGGTCACAAACACCGCAATGGAGATATGCTTGAGCCCGCGATCGAGGATCTCGGCATGATCGACCGGCTGGACTGTGCTCTCATCCACCCATGCGGGCACGGCGTGCCCCGGGTTCTGCCCGTCGCCACCGCCGGACGCTGCATCATTGCTGTCGGTGCTGTTGAGCGCCTGCATGCCTCACACATGCGACAATCGCGGGGCAGGCTCAAGCGCAAAGCTGGGTGTGACCGCGCCGCGCCCCATTGCCGGCACGGCCGCGCCCGGCATGTTAGCGTCACGGGTCGGCGTCACGGGTCGGCGTCGCGGGTCGGCGCGGGGGTCTGCATCGCGGGTTGACTTGCGTCAATGCCGCGCGTTGCGATCTTGCGCAGGCTCGCCCAGATCTGAGCCAGACCTGCCCAGCCACGAACCTTTCCCGGGATCGCCGCCATGGATTTCGACCGTCTGTTTGAGGATCAGCTTTCTGCCTTGCGCGCGGAGGGCAATTACCGGGTGTTTGCGCATTTGGCGCGGCGCTGCGGGTCGTTTCCGCGGGCTGCGGATTACTCCGGTGCGGAGGCGGGCTTGGACTCGGGCACGGAGGGCACGGTGTCCAGCTCGGCGTCGGTGTCCAGTTCGGGCTCGGTGTCCAGTTCGGGCACGGGGTCGGATGCCAATGACGTGACGGTCTGGTGTTCGAACGATTATCTGGGCATGGGCC
>JBCBKN010000187.1:0-8532 GCA_038521775.1 Pseudomonadota bacterium
GCGACGGGCGGCATGTGGTGCTGGGCGGGGTGGAGCATAAATTCGTGCGCAGATTGCTCACCGATCTGGGCCGGCCCGATCTGATCCCGGCGGCCGAAGGGCCTCCGGGCCCGGGGCAGGCGCCGGTGAAGGCGTTTCTGACCGGGATCTTTGCTGGCAAGACCCGCGACGAATGGGAGGCGTGGTTTGCCGGGCGCGACGTCTGTTTTGCGCCGGTGCTCGACCTGTACGAGGCATTTCATCGCCCGCATGTTGCGGCGCGCGGCATGCTGCATCGCGACGAAGACGGCAACCTGCATATCGGCATGCCGATCCGCTTTGCCGAGGAGCCGGGACGGCTGGAGACGGCTCTGCCGGGGCTTGGCGCGGACACCGAGGCCGTGCTGCGCGAGGCGGGCTGCGATGCGGCGCTGATCGCCGCTGTTCTGGACCGGCAGGCAGGCTGAGGCCTGGTCAGGGGGCGCTGCCCCCCGTCGCGCCGCTACGCGGCTGCGACGCCCCCCGGAGTATTGGCACCAAGAAGAAGTCACATATGGAGCGCGTCCTGCAGCGCAGCAGCCCAGCCGATCAGCCGGCGATCCGAGAAGGCCGGACCGATGAGCTGGACCGAACCGGGCAGCCCGCCATCCGGGTCTGGCACCGGGATCGACAGGGCAGGGAGCCCGGCAAAATTTGCCAATGCGGTCAGATCGGCCTGGTTCGCGGGCACGGGATCGCCATGCCGGAACGGCCCCTGCGGCGCGGTGGGCAGGACCAGCGCGTCGCGCCCTTTAAGGCCGCGTTGGGCGGCGGCGGCGGCGGCGCGGATCTGGGCGAGCGCGACCACCAGCTTGGCCGTTGGCGCGTCCCGTCCATAGGCAAGCGCTGCGGCAAATCCGGGCGACAGGGCACCCGGCTGCGCGAGCAGGTCGGCCATGGCGAGCGCGCCTTCGGCCTCGGCCAAAAGCAGCCCCGCGCGGCGGGCCGGACCGGGGTCCCAGCCGGTCAGCTCGATCTCGGTGATTGTGGCCCCGAGCGCCCGTGCCGCATCGCAAAACCGGGCAAGCCCGCCTGCGCTGCCGTGCTCCAACGGGATCCCGGGCAGGCCCAGGCCAAGGCCGGAGAGGGGCTTGTCGCCGGAACCGGGCCGCGGCTCTGCCAGCGCCAGGGCGCAGCTTTCGGCATCCTGCGCATCATGCCCGGCCAGCGCGATCAGCGCATCGTCGAGCGCCCGGGCATGCGGGGCGAGCAGGCCCACCGCGTCCAGGCTGGGGCTCAGATAGGCCAGACCCGAGCGCCCGACCAGGCCTCGGGTCGGCTTCAGCCCTGCCAGCCCGCAATAGGCGGCCGGAATGCGGACCGAGCCCATCGTGTCGGTGCCAAGCGCGAGATCCGCAAGCCCCGCGCCGACCGCGGCCGCCGACCCGCCTGAGGAGCCGCCAGGCGTGCGGCTTGGATCGCGCGGGTTGAGACAGCGCCCGAAGACCGGATTGTCGCAAACCGCGCCGAGCGCGCCTTCATCCATGTTGACCGTGCCCAGGATGATCGCGCCGGCATCGCGCAGCCGGGCCACGGCCCCCGCATCCTGGGCGGCAATGCGGCCCTGCCAGCCCGCGGTGCCAGCCGACCAGGGCAGGCCCCGCACGGCAAGATTGGCCTTTACGGCAATGATCTTGCCATCCAGCGGTCCGATCGGCGCGCGGCTGTCAGAGGCCCGGGCGCTGGCCAGCGCACCTTCCCTGTCCAGATCGACAAAAATGCGGCTCCGGGCATTCTCGGCCGCAATGCGCGCGAGGATGTCCCGCAGCCGGGTCACGCACGCACCCTCGCCCGCGCCCCGCGCCTCAGCGCTCATCGATCAGGCGAATTGGCTTTTGGCGGCTCTCGATCTGGGTGAGGGCGGCCGTGCCACCGGGCGGGACGATCTCGACCTCGATCTGAACCCCGAGCCGGGTCTTCAGCGTCTCGGCCATTGCGGCCTGCAGCTCTGGCGCCTGCGAGGCGGCCTCGACGACAACGCGCATCTCCTCACGGCTCGCCTGGCGCGCAACCCGGCAGAAGAACTCGCCCGTCAGCCCGTCGAAGGCCGCGCTCAGAAGCGCGCCGATCCCCTGGGGATAGATATTGATCCCGCGCAGCTTGACCATGTTGTCCGAGCGGCCCAGGAACCCGGCCATGCGCCGGAAGGGCAGATCGAGCGGGTTCGCGCCGGGCAGCATGCGCGTCACGTCATGGGTGTTGAAGCGGATGATGGGAAAGAGATCGTCCTTGTAAAGGCAGGTGCAGACCATGTCGCCCATCTCGCCCTCAGCCACCGGTGCCCCGGTTTCCACATCGAGGAGCTCGACGAGCTGGGCATCCTCCATCACATGCATGCCCTCGCGGTCCGGGCCCATGCCCGCAATCGCCCCGGTATCGCCCACGCCGTACCAGTCGTAAATCTCGGCCCCGCCCCAGGCCGTTGACATGGTCTGCGGCGTCTCGGCCCCCATATGGCCGGAGATCATCCGAATGCGAATGTCCTCGCCCGGGGTCAGCCCTTCGTCCCGCGCCACCTCCGACAGCCGCTTGATGTAATCGCCAAAGCCGACGATGACATTGGCCCCAAAGGCGGCCATCAGCCCGACCTGCTGGGCCGAGCGGGTCTCGGCCCCGGTGCCGGCGGTCAGGAGCCGCGCGCCGATCCAATGGGTGATGGTCTCACGCACATAATGCCCGCCATTGACCATGCCAAAGCCATAGACCGAATGCACCACATCCGCGCGCTGCATGCCCTGCAGCAGGTAAAGCCGTGCGAGCAGGCGGTTTTGCGCCTCGCGGCTTTTGGGGCCATAGATCAGCGGCTGCGGCTTTCCCGTGGTGCCCGAGGTGGTCTGCAGGATCAGCGGCGGCGCCATGCCCGGCGGGTAGCCGTCCTGCCCGTGAAAATCGCCGATCGGCGGGTGCGCCTCGACCGAGGCCATGAGGTCGGATTTCGAATAGGTCGGCAGTTTGGCCAGATCGTCGAGCCCGCCAATATCGCCCGGCTCGATCCCGGCCGCGCCCCAAAGCCTGCGGTAAAAGGGGGTTTTCCAGGCCCGCACGAGGCTGCGCGCAAAAAGCGTCTCCTGCCGGGCGCGGAGCGCGTCCCGGCTCATGCCCCGAAAGATCCGGTCGAACTCGGCACCGATGGGGATGTCGCGGCGCAGACCGTCGAGATCCATGGCGTCGAAATAATCCGGGCCGGTTGCCGGCATCTGGGGCGGGTGGCTCATTCTGCGGCCTCGGATGCTGCGCGATGCGGGCAAAGCGCATCGGTAAAGGCCGAGAGCGGGCCGCCCTGAGGCAAGGCCATTGCTGCACCGATCAGCCGCGCGGTATCTGTGTCGGACCAGCCCGCAGACAGGCACAGGGCCCGGGCCTTTGCGGCAATGGCATCCGGCGGCACCGGGTTTTCCGGATCGCCCAGCGCATCGGGCATCTCGGCGCGATGCTGGGTGCCGTCATGCAGCGTTACCGCAACGGCCGCGCCATAGCGGCTGGGAAACGCCTCGCTCCAGCGGGTGCCGGCTGCAACCTGGCAGCGCGCCCGCAGCGCGGCACTGCGCGCCACCGCCTCGGGCCCGAAGGCGTCGAGCCCTGGCGGACCCTCGGCCAGCGCATTGGCGGCGGCATGCTGAAGCGAGAATTTCGCCTGCATCTCGTCCCGGGGGTCGGGGCGGTCGCAGAACCTGATGGCATCGGCATAGGTTTCGATCTCGATCCGCGCGACCGCGCCCACCTCGATGCCGCGGTCGCGCAGCGCCAGCGCGGCGTCAATGGTCGGGTGCGCGTGACGGCAGGCGGGCCAGGGCTTGAAGCTCGTGTCCCAGATTTTCCAGCCCGGTTGCGCCACGTCCGCCTCGGCCATCACCGCATCCGGGTTGCCGTCCGGCGCCATGGCCGCAAAGACCCCCTGCGGGCCTTCCAGAATGAAGGCCGGCCCGGAAAAGCCCTGCCCGGCAAGCTCGGCTGCCAGCAGGCCCGACTGGGCGGCGCGGGCGGTGTGAAGCTGCTTGGTCATCACCTGCTCATGCCGGCATTGCCAGGGGCCGGAGGCTTGCGTGCCGGCATTGCCCAGCGCCCAGACGGTCTGCTCCCGCGACAGATCCATCAGCGCGGCTGCCGCCGCCGCGGCACCAAAGGGCCCGCAGGTCGAGGTGTTGTGCCACAGCGCGTAATGCGCCGGGCCGACCGCCGCCCCGATGCGGATGACGGCCTCATAGCCCCGCACCAAAGCGCGCAGGAGCGTGCGCCCATCGGCGCCACGCGCCTCGGCCGCCGCGAGTGCCGCGGGAATGACAACCGGGCCGGGATGCAGGATCGAGCTGCGGTGGATGTCATCCATTTCCAGCACATTGCCCAGCCCGCCATTGAGAAACGCCGCGGCGGCAGGCGACAGGCCGGGGGCATCGATGGCCGTGGCCCGGCCGGTGCCGATGGCGCGGGCCACCGCGGCCAGCGCAGTGCCGGCCGGCGTGACACGGCCTGCCGCCGCACAGCCGGCCCAGTCGAGCAGATGCAGGGCCGCGCGCGCCTCATCATCCGGCGACACGGCCCGGTCGAGATGGCGGGCAAGACGCTGCGTGAGGCTGGAGCCCATGGCCGTTTGTCCTGTATGGAGCACGATGTTGCGAAAAATTTGTCCGGACATATCCTAGCATTCGCCGATACGGGCGCAAGAGGGAGGAGGCGGCTCAATGCCAGGCGGGTTTGAGGAGATCTGGCATGGGATCGAAGCGGGCAGCCGGGTCTGGATCGCCGGCGGCGTGGGGGAGCCCACAGCAGCGCTCGACCAGCTTGCGCAGGACCCCGCGCTTGGCCGCGATCTGGTCTTTGCCGGCGTCTGGGTGCCGGGCGTGAACCGGCGCGACCCCTCGGCCAATGTGCCCGGCGCGGCGGTCGAAACGCTGTTTGTGCATGCCGGGCTGCGCGACGGGTTTGCGGCCGGGCGCGTGCGGTTCTGCCCGCGCCATTACTCGGCCGTGCCCAGATGGATCGCCATGCAGCCGCCGGAGGTTGCGATCTTGCAGGTCTCTCCACCGCAGAACGGGCAGGTCACCCCCGGGCTTGCCTGCGATGTGGCCGCGCATCTTGCCGCGACGCCGGCCCGCCTGATCGGCGAGGTCAACCCGGCCATGCCCGCGCCCCCGCATGCGCCGCGCATTCCCGTCGAGCGGTTCGAGGCATTGATCGAGGCTGAGACCCCGCTTCTTGTCCATGATGCGCCCCAGGCAGATGATGTGACCGCCGCCATTGCCGGGCGCATTGCCGGGCTGATCAACCCGGGCGACACGGTCAATGTCGGCATCGGGCGCGCGGCCAATGCGGTGTTGCATGCCCTTCACGGGCATCGCGACCTGGGCTATCACGCCGGCATGATCACCGATGCGTTGCCCCCCTTGGTGGAGACCGGTGTCGTCACGCGGGGCGCGACGGCCGGCATCGCGCTTGGCACGCAAGGGCTATACGATTGGGCCGCGACGAGCACCGCGGTGCAGTTCGCCCCGATCGGTGCAACCCATGACGCGGCGCGTCTTGCCGCGATCCCCCGGCTGGTCACGGTGGGTTCGGCGATCGAGATCGATCTCTCGGGGCAGGCCAATCTGGAAACTCTCGGCGGCCGGCAGATCTCGGGCCATGGCGGGGCGGCCGATTTTCAGCGCGGGGCGCTCGCATCGCCCGGCGGGCGGGCGATCACGGCGCTGCCCTCGACGGCCGGGCGCAGCAGGGTCAGCCGCGTGAAGATCGCGCTTGAGGCCGGCACTCCGGTCTCCCTGCCGCGCGCGGATGCAGGCCTGGTGGTCACCGAACATGGGGTGGCCGATCTGCGCGATGCCGATCTTGACAGCCGGGCCGATGCGCTGATCGCAATTGCCGATCCCGCGCATCGCGACGCGCTTGCCGATGGCTGGGCCGCCCGGCGCGGTGCGATGTGACCCGATTGGGCAGGGAGCACAGCGTGACATCTGGCCTGCGGCGATACGGCCCCGGCTCAGGACCCAGCACTGGCCCCAGCATTGGACCCGGCACCGAACCAGGCATTGGCATCAAGGGTCGCTTCGGCGCCGGCGGAGCGCAGGGCCCGGGCGGGCAGCGGCGATGACGCGCAACGGCCAGCCCCGCTATCAGGCGCTTGCGCAAACCCTCATCGAGCGGATCGAGGCGGGCGCGTATGGTCTGGGCACGCTCCTGCCCACCGAGCAGGAGCTTTGCGTGGAGTTCGGCGTCTCGCGCCACACGGTGCGCGAGGCGCTGCGCCGGCTTGCCGCGCAAAGCTATGTGCGGCGCCGCCAGGGCTCAGGCTCCGAGGTCATCTCCGACCGCCCGCAGGCCGGCTATCTGCACCGCATGCGCTCGCTCAGCGAGCTCTTTGAATATGCCGAGGACACAACGCTTGTCTGCGACCAGGTCGATCTGGTCGTCGCCGATGAGGCGCTGGCCGCCCGGCTCGGCCGCCGTCCCGGCCGGCACTGGCTGCGGGCCATCGGCCAGCGGCGCGCGCGCAGCGGCGAGCCGATCTGCGCCAGCGAGATCTATCTGCATGAGAGTTTTGCGGCGCTGGCCGATGAGATGCCGACCGTGATGGGCCCGCTCTATCAGCTCATCGAGGCGCGCTTCGCGGTGCGGGTGGCCGAGGTTGCCCAGGAGATCACGGCCGGGCCGTTTCCCGCAGCCCTCGCGCCCGCCTTTGCCCAGGCCGCTGGCAACCCGGCGGTCTGCATGACGCGCCGCTATCTCGACGACACCGACCAGCCGCTTATCATCTCGTTCAACTGGCATCCGGCGGGCAGCTTTGCCTATGCGATGCGTCTGCGCCGCGAGGATGGGCCGCTCTGATCCCCGCTCATCGCATCGAGCCCGGCAGCCAGATGGCCAGCCCCGGAAAGGCGATCAACAGCATCACCAGCAAGATCATGATCAGACAGAACGGCGCTGCGGCCCGCGCGATCCGCCCGATGCCCTCGCCGGTCATGCCCTTGATCACGAAAAGGTTGAACCCGATGGGCGGTGTGATCTGCGCCATTTCGACCGTCACGATCAGGAAGATGCCGAACCAGACCGGGTCGAACCCGGCCGCAACGATCAGCGGCAGCGTGACCGGCAGGGTCATGACGATGGTCGACAGCCCGTCGAGAAAACAGCCCAGCGCGAGGTAGAACAGCATCAAGAGCAGGATCAGCGCCAGCGGGTCGAGCGCCAGCGCATCGATCGCCGCGGCCACATCGGTGGGAATGCTCAGCCGCGCCATGGCCTTGGAGAGAAAAAGCGCGCCGGTGATGATCAGCCCGATCATCGAACAGGTCTTGACCGTGCCGAGCAGCGCCTTGCGCGCCATGCCGAAGCTCAGCTGCCCCTCGGCCGCGGCGAGGATCGCCGCCCCCAGCACGCCCACGGCAGCCGCCTCGGTGACCGAGGCAAAGCCGCCATACATCGACCCGATCACCAGCCCGATCAGCGCGACCGTGGGCAGCAGCCGGGTCAGCGCACGCAGCTTTTCCGCCCAGCTGGTGGAGGGTTGCGGCGCGGCCGCAGCGCCCGGGCGCAGCAGCGCCGCCGTGCCGACATAAAGCATGAACATCGCCGCCAGCAGCAGCCCCGGCACGATGCCCGCGATGAAGAGATCGAGGATCGAGATTTCGGCCAGCACGCCATAGACGATCAGCGGGATCGAGGGTGGGATGAGAAAGCCCATCGTCCCCGCGCCCGCCAGGCTGCCCAGGGCAAGCCCGCGGTCATAGCTGCGGCTGCCAAGCTCGGTGAGCGTGATGCGCCCCACCGTGGCCGTGGTCGCGGCAGACGATCCCGACACGGCCGCAAAGAGCGTGCAGCCCAGGATGTTTACATGCAAGAGCCGGCCCGGCAAGCGGCGCACGAAGGGCGCGAGCCCGCCAAAGAGGTTTTCGCTCAGCCGGGTGTGAAACAGGATCTCGCCCATCAGGATGAAAAGCGGCAGCGTCACCAGCTCCAGCGCCGTGGCCGAGCCCCAGACATCGCCGGCCAGAAACCGCTCCACCTTCATGTTCTTGAAGGTCTCCAGGCTGATGATGCCCACCGACATCAGCGCAAAGCCCACCCAGATGCCGCCGGCCAGAAACAGCGCCATCAGCCCGGCAATCAGCGCGAGAGGTCCGGTCATGCGGTGCCTCCGGCCCGCGTGCCGGGTGTCTCCGCCGCCCCAGAAGGTGCATCAGGGGGCGCATCGGGGGGCGCATCCTCGGGCATCCGGCCCGTGACAAGACGCAGGATCCGCGCGATCAGGCCCAGCACCAGCACCGCCCAGCCGAAGGTGAGCACCGCCTGTGGCATCCAGATCGGCGTGCGGGTGGGGTAGGTGGAGACCGAGCCGACCTCCAAGCTCCGCGCAGTGTATTCGACAAGGGCGAGGGTGACAAAGAGGCTGACCCCAAGCGCAAAGACCGAGCCCAGAAGATCGGCCAGCCATTGCGCGCGCGGCGGCATCAGCTGGGTGAGGACGGCAACGCGGATATGCCCGCCCCGGCCCAGCGTCCATCCCGCCCCGGCAAAGAGCAC
>JBCBKN010000188.1:0-8530 GCA_038521775.1 Pseudomonadota bacterium
CAACCCTTGGAGCGGGTCGAGACGGTGCTTGCAGCCGGGCAGCGGGTCTTTGGCGAGAACCGCGTGCAGGAGGCGGCCGGCAAATGGCCGGCGTTTCGCGACCGGTATCCCGGCGTCACCCTGCATCTGATCGGCCCATTGCAGACCAACAAGGTCAAGCAGGCGCTCGGCCTTTTCGATGTCATCCAGACGCTTGACCGCGAAAAGCTGGCCCGGAAGCTCGCGGATGCCGCGCAGACCCTGGGCCACTGCCCGCCGCTTTTTGTCGAGGTCAATACCGGTGCCGAGCCGCAAAAGGCCGGCGTTCTGGCGGAAGATGCCGAGCGTTTCATTGCCGAATGTCGCGCGATGGATCTGCCGGTCACGGGGGTCATGGCGATCCCGCCCGCTGGTGAAGATCCGGTGCCGCATTTCCGCATTCTGCGCGCGATACGCGATGCGACCGGGCTCACCGGTCTTTCGATGGGGATGAGTGCCGATTTCGAGGCCGCGATTGCCGAAGGGGCCACCCATGTGCGCGTGGGCTCGGCGCTGTTCGGCGACCGGGTGAAGCCCGCCTAAGGCCGGATCACCACCCGCGACCAGGGCCGCCAGCGCGCCAGGATCCATGCGATATCGCCAGGCGCGAAGGCCACGCAGCCCTCGGTCGGATGGCGCGGCCGCCGCCAGACATGCAGAAAGATCGCCGATCCGGCGCCTGGCAGCGGGTCGGGCCAGTTGTGGTCAAGCGCTGCGACATAATCGTAAAGCGGATCGGGGCGGTGCAGCCGTTCGGCACTGTATGCCGGCGCGAAGGACCGAAAAGGCGCGTTGTACCCCGGGTCCCTCGGGTCATCCGACCAGCGCAGCTGCGGCCCGATTGCAGGCCATGGGCCCGCATGACGATCCCGGCGCAGAAAAACGCCGCGCAACCGGAAAACCCCGGCCGGCGTCGCCCCATCGCCCTCCCGCTTGTCGTCGCGAATGCCGCCCCGCCCGATGGCGCAGGCAAACGCGCGCCCTTGAAACCTTGCGCCCCAGGGCCCGACCCGCAGATCGTCGCGGCGGCCCGCCGGGCGCGGCGTCACAGCAGATGGCCGCTTTTGGCGGCCTTCACCGCCAGATAGCCCTCATTGTGGAGCGTGCGCCCGACCTGCAGGGGCACGCGTTCGGGCACGGCAACCCCAGCGCCCTCCATCATCGAGACCTTGTTGGGATTGTTGGTCATCAGCCGTGCGGCCGAAAACCCCATCCGCTTGAGGATGTCGGCGCCGATGCGAAAATCCCGCTCATCATCCTCAAACCCCAGGCGGTGATTGGCCTCAACCGTGTCAAACCCTTGATCCTGCAGCGAATAGGCCCGCATTTTATTGGCAAGCCCGATCCCGCGCCCCTCCTGGTTGAGATAGAGCAGCACGCCCGCACCCTCGGCCGCGATCTGCGCCAGGGCGGCGTTAAGCTGCGGGCCGCAATCGCATTTCAAACTGCCCAGCACATCGCCGGTAAAACAGGCCGAATGCAGCCGCGACAGCACCGGGAGGGCGCGGTCGGGAGCGCCGATCTCGACGGCATAATGCTCCTCTCCACCGGCAAGCGGGCGAAACACATGCACCCGACCGGCCTCGGTTGCCGCAAGCGGAACCCGCGCGGCCGCAACCGGCACCAGCCCGTCGGCATCTGCGGCCGCAATATCGGCGATGGTCACTTCGACAAGGTCTTTGGGAGGTGACCAGGCCGTGCCGCCCTGGCCCGCCGCATCCGGCATGACCAGAAGGGCGGCTGGCAGCAGTTGGGCCTGTTTGGCCAGCAAAAGCGCAATCCGGTGCAGGCTTGAATCGCCCCCGCGCCGGGTGGCGTAGGGGCCTTTGAGCGGTGTGACGAGATCGCGCGACGGGTCGGCCGTGGCCTGCACCCACCCATACCCCGCATCGCCCCGTTCATCGGCCGGCAGGATGATCCGCGCCAGATCGCCGTCATAGGCCCGGGCGCGCAGCGTTTCGGCCCGCCGCGCGGTGATTGCCAGATCGCACGTGCCGCCCAGACCGCGCAGCGCTGCAAGGCGGGCCGGCGACAGGGTTTCGGCCGCCGCGGCCAGCGCGACCAGCGGACCGGCGCGCAAGATCACCGGCAATCCGACACGCAGATCAGATCGGGCACGGGCAAGCCGCTCCGCCGCGCTGGGCTCAAGAATGTCCGTCGAACGCTCCCACATCGCCCGACCCTATACGTGCTCGCGCCAAAAGATGAAACATTGCCGGGGCTGGCGACACGGCTGCGTGAAAAACATTCCAGAACCTTGCATGAGCGGCCCACCGGCAAGATCTACGGCGCGCAGACGAACACAGGAGCTGAAAAATGAGCACGTTGCGCAAAATCCTGCTGGTCGATGACGACGCTGACTTGCGCGAGGCGCTTGCCGATCAGCTTGTCCTGACCGACGATTTCGATGTGTTTGAGGCCGGCAATGCCGCCGAGGCGCTGGACCGGATCAAGAAGCAGCTGCACGATCTGGTCATTCTCGATGTCGGCCTGCCCGACATGGATGGGCGCGAGCTCTGCCGCCTGATGCGCAAACATGGCGTGAAATGCCCGATCCTGATGCTGACCGGCCATGCCACGGATGCCGACACGATCGTCGGCCTGGACGCGGGTGCCAATGATTATGTCTCCAAACCCTTCCGCTTTCCCGTGCTGCTGGCGCGGATCAGGGCCCAGCTTCGCCAGCATGAGCAAAGCGAGGATGCGATCTTCACCATTGGCCCCTACAGCTTTCAGCCGGCCATGAAACTTTTGATCGATGAGAGCGACCGCAAGATCCGCCTCACCGAGAAAGAGACCAACATTCTGAAATATCTTTACCGTGCCGATGACCGCGTGGTCAGCCGCGATGTGCTTTTGCATGAGGTATGGGGGTACAATGCCAGCGTCACCACCCACACGCTGGAGACGCATATCTATCGTCTGCGCCAGAAGATCGAGCCCGATCCGTCGAACGCGCGGCTGCTGGTCACGGAATCCGGGGGCTACCGCCTGGTGCCGTAGCATTCTGTGATCAAAATACAGCAACATCGGCGAAAAATTGCCCATGCGCGCCGTCATCAGGGTTGAACACGCCGCCCCTGATCGTCAATTATCAGTGCACGGACGGCTTCCCCAGGTTCGATCCGTGCTCGGCTCCTCCACCCCCTCTTTTAGGAGCCGACGACCCTCACAAGGGTGCGCCCGGCGGTCCCCAGCCGCCGGGCTTTCCTTTTCCCCCGACAACGATTCGCCCCGATCGGACCGCGTTCTGACGCTGCGGCGGGCGGTTTGCGTCTCTGACCTCGGGCCCATCGGCAGGCGGCAATAACCCGTTTCGTCACGGATTTTTGTGAGGCCGTGGGTGAATCGCCCCGTGACCGTCCATCCTTGCCGACCCTCTGCACTGGTTCCCCGCGCCAGCGCGGCTATACCTAGGCGGAACCGAGACATCCGCCCGCCACGCCGGATTGCTCAACAGCCCAAGGAGCCAGGGAATGCCAGCACCGGCACCGCGTTTTGCCATGCGTTTGATCCGGGTCGCGTCATGGCGCTGACCATTGCAACCTGGAATATTAACTCTTTGCGCCTGCGCGAGGGGCTGGTCCGGCGATTCCTTGCCGATACCGGCCCCGATATCCTGTGTTTGCAGGAGCTTAAGGGTCAGGCCGAGAAGCTGCCGCTCGATGCCTTCGCCGATCTGGGCTATCGCTGGCATGTCGTGCGGGCCCAGAAGGGCTATAACGGCGTGGGGATTCTGGCCCGCCAGCCGATCGAAGATGCCGGTCATCATGATTTCTGTGCCATGGGCGACGCCCGCCATGTCGCGGCGCGCCTAAAAAACGGCGTGGTGATCGAGAATTACTATGTGCCCGCGGGGGGCGATGAGCCCGACCCGGCCAAGAACCCGAAATTCGACCACAAGCTGCGGTTTCTGCGCGAGATGGCGCAGCGATTCGAGGCCGCGCCGCCCAGCCGGACGATTCTGGTGGGTGATCTGAACATCGCCCCGGGCGAGGAGGATGTCTGGTCGCACAAGCAACTGCTGACCGTCGTCTCGCACACGCCGATCGAGGTGGAGCATCTGGCCGCGGTTCAGGCCTCGGCGGGATGGCAGGATGTGCTGCGCACCCACACACCCGCGGGCAAGCTCTATTCCTGGTGGTCCTACCGGGCGCGTGACTGGGATGCCTCCGACAAGGGCCGCCGGCTCGACCATGTGTGGGCGACGTCCGATCTGATCGGCCAGGCGGTGTCGAGCGAGATCCTGCGGCCCATCCGGGGGTGGGAAAAACCCTCGGACCATGTGCCGGTCCTCGCGCGGTTCGACCTCAGCTAGCTGTCGAGCCGGCTGACCTCGACCAGCGTGCTGTGCGCGCTGCATCCCTGGCCCAGGCGCGACGTGCCGACATCGCGGGTCAGCACATTGGGGTTGCCATGGGGGTCGTCGCCCTCCGGGTTGGCGGGCCCCGCGCCGAACCAGGCGCCGGTCGGCAGGGCCACCACCCCGGGCCGGATCGCCTCGGTCACCGTGGCGCGGGCGCGCAGCGCGCCGCGGGCATTGTGCACCCGCACGATCTCGCCACCGGCAATGCCGCGCGCCGCTGCGTCCTGCGGGTGGATCTGAAGCGCCGCGGGTCGCGCCTGGGGCAGATCGGCCAGCGCGCATTCAAGCTGGCTGTGCAGCTTGTCGCCCGGCTGCGGCGAGGTGAGGTGAAGCGGTGCGTCAGCCCCAGCCGCGCCCAGCCATTCCTCGGGCGGCATCCAGACGGGATGTCCGGGGCAATCGGCATAGCCAAAGCCGGCAATCTTTTCGGAGAAAAGCTCGATCCGGCCCGACGGGGTCGGCAGGGCGGCACCTTCCGGATCGGCCCGAAACTCCGAGAAGGTGATGCGCGCATGCTCCGGCCCCTCGATGGGCAGCTCCACCCAGTTTGCCGCGCGCAGCCCGTCGAAATCGGGCGTCTCGACGCCCTCGGCCGCGGCTTTCTGCCGGAACTCGCCGTAAAGATGGCGCAGCCAGCCTTCCGCATCGCGGCCCTCGGTGAAGGTCTCGGCCACGCCCAGCCGCTCGGCCAGCCCCGTGAAGATGGCGTAATCGTCGCGCGCCTCGTTCTGCGCCGGCACCATGGCGGGCATGTGAAACAGGAACGGGTCGAGATTGGTGCGGCCGATATCCTCGCGCTCATAGGGTGTGGTGGCCGGAAACACGATGTCGGCCCGGCGCGCGGTGGCGGTCCACCACGGCTCATGCACGATCACTGTTTCGGGCCGGCGCCAGGCCTCCTCCAGCCGGTGCAGGTCCTGATGGTGGTGGAAGGGATTGCCGCCGCACCAATAGACCAGGCGGATGTCGGGATAGGGTTGCCGCCTTCCGTTGAAATCGAAAGGCTGGCCGGGATTGAGGAGCATATCGGCCACGCGCGCCACCGGAATGACATCGGGCACCGGGTTTGCGCCTTGCGGCAGGGTCAGCCCGCGCAGCGCCTTGACCGAATGCCCGATCCCGCCAATGGCGCCGTAGCCATAGCCCACACCGCCGCCGGGCAGGCCGATCTGGCCCAGCATGGCGGCCAGGGCCGCGGCCATCCAATAGGGCTGCTCGCCGAACCGCGCGCGCTGCAGCGACCAGGCCACGGTGATCAGCGTGCGCCGCGCGGCCATCTCGCGGGCCAGCGCGGCGATGCGCCCGGCCGGCACACCGGTGATCGGCGCCGCCCAGTCGGGGGTTTTCGCAATCCCGTCGGCCTCGCCCAGCACATAGCCGCGCAGCCGCTCATAGCCGGTGGTATAGCGGTCCAGAAAGGCGCGATCGGCCAGGCCCTCGGTCTCCAGCACCCAGGCCAGGGCCAGCATCAGCGCCGTGTCGGTGCCCGGGATCAACGGCAGCCAGTCGCAGCCCTCGGGCGCATCGCCGCGCTGCGGCCCGATATTGAGCCGGGTCATCCCGCGCGCGCCAAACCGCGCGAACCAGCCCGAAGTGCTGTGACGGGTCACCCCGCCCATGCTGACCTGGGCGTTCTTGGGGTTGATGCCGCCGAACATGACCAGCGTTTCGGTATGCTCGGCAATCACCTCCCAGGGCTGCAGCATCTCATAGGTGAGCTTAAAGAAATCCACCCCGAAGATATGCGGGATGATCGCCTGTGCCGCCCCGGTCGAGTAGCTGCCGAAATGCTTCACATAGCCGCCGATGCAGTTGAGAAACCGGTGAAGCTGACCATTGGCATGGTGGAAGCGCCCGGCCGAGGCCCAACCGTATGAGCCGCCATAGATCGCCCTGTTGCCATGCTCGGCCCGGATGCGGGCAATCTCGGCCCCGGCAATGTCGAGCGCCTCGTCCCAGGGCAGATCGACATAGCTGTCGCGCCCCCGTCCGGCCCGGTCGCGCCGCTCCAGCCAGCCGCGACGGATGGCCGGGCGCGCAACCCGCGCCTCGTGATGCACCGCGGCCGGGATGATCTGCGGGATCGCCGGCGGCGCGGGGTCCCCGGCAAAGGGGGCCGTGCCCACCAGGCGCCCGTTTTCGGCGGTGAGCTCGAAGGCGCCCCAATGGCTGGTGGTGACCCGGGTGACCCGCCCGCCCTTCGCATCGGCCCGGTGCGGGGCGTCAGACATGCTGGCCTCCATTGATCTCGATCTCGGTGCCGGTCACATATCCGCTTTCGGGCGTGCAGAGATAATAGATCGTGCGCGCGACCTCCTCGGGCCGGCCCAGGCGGCGCATGGGCAGCGTCGCGACCAGCTTTTCGGTGCCGGGCGACAGGATGTCGGTCTCGATCTCACCCGGCGCGATGGCGTTCACGCGAATGCCGAACGGCCCCAGATCATGCGCCATCTCGCGCGTGAGCGCGGCCAGCGCGGCCTTGGAGGTCGAATAGGCGGCACCGGCAAAGGGATGCACCCGGGCACCGGCGATCGACGTGACATTGACGATGGCGCCGGTTGCGGTCTTGAGCTCTTCGATCAGCCCCCGCGCCAGCACCACACAGGCAAAGAAATTCACATGGAAGACCTGCCCCCAGGCGCGCAGATCGGTGGTCAGCGTGTTGAGCCGGGCGCCCTTCGCCCCCTTGGGCGAGATCCCGGCATTGTTGACCAGCGCTTCCAGCCGCCCGCCATCCAAGCGCGACCGGATCACCTCGACCGCGCGGATGGTGTCGTTGGGATCGGCCAGATCGACCTGGATATGGTCCTCCTCGCCGGCCTCCCAGGGGCAATCTTCGGGGAAGGGGTGGCGCGAGCAGGTGATCACCCGCCAGCCGGCGGATGAAAAGCGTTTGACCGTCGCATGTCCGATGCCGCGTGATGCCCCTGTCAGAAGCAGCGTCTTGCGCTGGGCCATGCCGCCCCTCCTCCTCCCCACACCACGGCGTCACCCTACTCCGCCCCTGCGCGAGACGGAAGGCCCGCCGCGGGCCTTGTGATGCGCGGTGCCGCCAGACAGAGTGCGGGAATGCGGCGATCCAGCTCAGCTTGGCGCCCGCGGGCCGAACGCATCTAGGATGGACCCGCAGGGCATTTTCCTGACCGCGCCGCCGGGGCTTGAGCCGGTTTTGGCCGAGGAGGCGGCCGAGGCCGGCTTTGCCGATCCCGTGGTTCAGCCCGGCGGCGTTGCCGTGGCGGGCGGCTGGCCGGAGGTGTGGCGGGCCAATCTGGTCCTGCGCGGCGCGACCCGGGTGCTGGTTCGGCTGGCAAGCTTTCGGGTTCTGCATCTGGCGCAGCTCGACAAACGGGCGCGCCGGTTGCCATGGCGCGATTGGCTGCCCGCAGGCCAGTCCGTCTCGGTCGAGGCGAGCTGCCGCAAAAGCCGGATCTATCACGCCGGTGCGGCCAGCGCGCGCATTGCAGGCGCGGTGGAGGCTGCCGGGCTGACGCCCGGCACCAGCGGGCTTCGCATCATGGCGCGGATCGAGGATGATCTCTGCACCATCAGCATCGACAGTTCCGGCGAACCGCTGCACAGGCGTGGCTTCAAACAGGCGGTCGGCAAGGCGCCGCTGCGCGAGACCCTGGCAGCACTATTCCTGCGCGCCTGCGCCTATCGCGGCGAGGCGCTGGTCGACCCGATGTGCGGCTCGGGCACCTTGCCCATCGAAGCGGCAGAAATTGCCGCGGGCCTGGTGCCTGGCCGGGCGCGCGCCTTCGCCTTCGAACAGTTCACCGGCTTTGACCGCGCGGCGTTTGCGGCGGTCCGAACCCTGGCGATATCCCAAGCTGCGGCATCCTCCTGCCGCCCTTTGTCCGAGCCTGCACCAGCATCAGCCGTTGAGCCAAAGCCTGCGCGCATCATCGGTGCGGACCGCGATGCCGGGGCGGTTGCGATGGCAGGCGCCAATGCCGCCCGGGCCGGGGTGGAGGTGCTGCTGCGCCTCACATGCGGGGCGGTCAGCGAAATCGCGCCGCCCGATACCGATCCGGGCCTTGTTATCGTCAACCCGCCTTATGGCGCGCGCATCGGAAAGACCGGCGCGCTGCCTGCGCTCTATCGCGCCTTTGGGTCTGTGATGCACGACCGGTTTGCGGGCTGGCG